>CP060231.1:600000-876143 GCA_023898625.1 Candidatus Nomurabacteria bacterium | reverse complement strand
TTTTGTCCGAAGTCTGGTGTCGACATTAGACTTGGAAGCTTCTCGCTCAAGTACTTAATGGTGTCTGCGTAGTAGCTAAAAACAAGAACCTTCTTGCCAGCTTTTTGCTCGGAAACAATCTTTGTTAGAAGTTCGCTAAACGAATTGAGCTTGTCGTCATTGTCTTCAAGTGCACGACAAACCTCAATGAGCACGCTTAAGAGTTGTTGATCCTTTTGGATGTCTTCTTTGAGAGCCTGAACGTTGTACTTCTCGGTATTGGCAGGTGTAATGTCAATCTGATCTTCTTGCTGGGCATTTACATTATGATCTGCTACAAGTTCGAGATCATCACCAAACACAGATTGAATCGCTTGGATGTCTTTGAACTTAATAATGTAGCCTTCATCTAGCTTGTTAGCGAAATAATTGAGCTTCTCCTGGTAGTTTTCTAGTGATTTACGAAGTGCGTACTGTGAGCTTTCCAGTCGCTTAAGTAAGGTTACACGAAGCATATTGTGCACGCTCATTTGACTTTGAAGAGTGAAGGACTGTTCTGGCGGAAGCTTGAACTGCTTTATATCGTCTGGCGTTTTACCGTAAAAACGATGCTGATATGTCTCAGAACGATACGGCGAGAAGCCAAGTAATAGTAACACCTGAAACACGTTGACGAACACATTACCCGTGTATTCATCGTCAGTTGTTTCAATGCCAGTAATAAGATCGAGTGGATGCTTTGTGCGTTGTGTTTGCTCAAGAAGTGAGTCTACATCTAGCGTACGTGGGTCTTTGCCAGAAAATACGTTGATATTGTTGTTGATGACGTTATTAACGCTCAATCCGAGATTATCGCTGAAGCTGTACGGAGAAGGCTTAACTTCACTGACTGGGAAACGGCGTAAGTTTCCATCATTGCCAATCAAGCCACCTTCCTGCTCAATACCACGACGTGTCGTGCGAACTAGGAAATGGCGAAGTCCTTGCCTCATAATACGGTTCACTTTATTAAAGTCAGGCTTTTCGCCTTTGTTTTCTGCCTTAGCCATCTCATTTGAAAGACGCTTTACAGCCTCAAAGAAGTCAATCACTTCGTTTTTCTTAGTGGTTGGATAGACCACTGGGAAAGACTCAAGGCTACCCTTGGCGGCTAACTGAATCTGATTTACAAAATCTGTAAGAGAGTTGTTGATTGGCGTAGCAGTGAGGAGTAATACCTTGCTTTCAGGATTATCGCTAAACCATTCTAGTAGCTCTTGATGACGCTTACTGCCGTCATTGCGTAGGTTGTGAGCTTCATCAATAACAAACATATCTACTTCTGCGTAACGATCAAGTTCTCGGGCACGCTGAATTGCATTGCTATCTTGCATTGAAAGGATTTCAAAATCACTCGGCAGAAGCCCATAAACACCAGCGAGTTCATCTCGCCACTGTTGAGTTAGGCTGGCAGGGGCGATGACATAAATGCGTCGTTTCTGCTTTTCGTGAGCATAGTGCTTGATAACCGCACCAGCAGTTATTGTTTTACCGAGACCAACAGAATCGGCAAGCATCGCTAAACCATATTTATTGAGTTTCTTAAGTAGCAGTTGGGCGTTTCGTTGCTGAAAGGCATAGAGTATATCTGAAGTCTCTTCTGACAACTCTTCGTCTTCTACTATTTCATCTTGATATAACTCCCAAAGAGTTTTTATGTACATATCGTATGGACTGTACATAAGATCGCCTACAGGTGAATCGCCAAGTAATTCAGAGAATCTGCCATCCCACTTTTCAGTAAGTTCGTCATTCCAAACTTTATCAAACCAACTCAAATGACCGTGATCGTCAGATTCTGCTCGGGGAGTAGACTTCACGATTCGGTAGTCGTCTTCAAGGGCATTGAGCTCAGTGTTAGCAGTCAGACCAGCTCTCGTGAAGTTTGATGATCCAATAATTCCGATAGCTGATTCGCTTTCGTAATTGCCAAAGATATAGCACTTGGAGTGAAGGAAGCTTCGGCGATAGACTCGCACTTCCAAACGACCATCAGCAATTAACTGCTTTATATCAGTTACTAGTTTGCGGTAGTTTTCGTCTTGGGGGAGGGTTGCAAGATCAAAACTAATATCTTTGTCGGGAAAGGCTTGCTCGGGTTCTTCAAGTTTGAGCTTTGCTTTGTATCGAGGCATCAATGGTTCTTGCCCTATGAGCAGGCGAATAGATTTATAGTTTTTTATTTCATCAAACAAAATTTGCGTGCCAGGAAGATCCCAGTACCCTGTGGCTATTGAGAGATGCTCGTGAGTTTTACTAAGCTCTCTGAGCGTGTCTCCCAATTGTTTACGCTCATTGTCTATAATTTTTGGTAACATCTGTTATAGTATACATCTTTTACTTCTTAAATCTCTAGTGAAAATCGGCTTTTGCAACAAAATAGCCAACAAAAGCAATACCAAAACTAAATGCCAATCAGTACGCTATAAAAAACAATCGAAATAAACGAAGTGAGTAGAGCAGTCAAAACAATACTCGTAATTCTAAAAACGCCTTTTGCCTTAATGCCAAACACTCTAACTTGAGTAGTTTCATCGCCCCATTTGTTGTTTTCGTTTTTAGCAGGAGCGACGAGAGCGTAAATTACAAAGAACAAAGTCGCTGGTGGTATCAGCAGTAGCGAAAACCAGCCTGATCGTCCAATATCGTGCAGTCTGCGGATGCTCCAGACAACCACAACAACCATTAGCGTAAGAGCCACAATCCTTGCCATTGATGCAAAACCTTGCTCAGTTTCATAAGGTGCATAAACGTACGCCCGACCAAGTGCCGTACTGATAATAAATAATGGGAATACAAACAGCATACTAATTAGGTATGACTTGCGATCCATCCGCTTCTTGTTAAGGGTTTTTGTAGACAACTTATACCTCCTTTTTAAGTTCGGAGAAGTTGTCTGAATAAAAAAGGACAACCCCTCTAGGTTGTCTAGTCCAGCACAAGGCACGGTTGCACCCTGCGTTTTCGAGGAGTTGCCCATTTTTGAGTGCAACCAACTCGAAATTTGTTGGTTTTTCGTACTTTGTACTGAACTAGACCTTCTTATAGTATCAAAATGTAGCGAGTTATTAACATAGGAGAGAATATAAATGAGTGAATCATCAAGCTTAGTTGAACTAGTGGAGTTATTGTTGTCAATTGACGAAAACGATCCAAGCAACAAAGAGAATGCATTTGTTATTTACGACAAAGACGGTAATAGAATCCTGCTTTAAACAGACAACAGAGGTAGATTACCCCAGAACTAGCTGTATCTCTATATCCACGTGGTGTATACCCCCCTATACATTAAACAAATAGACTTAACCCCGTAGGGAAAGGCGTCGTACATTGTCAGATAATGTGCGATGACTCAATGAAGCTATTGGTATGTCGCACAAGAACTTGTGCGATCGTACACCTAAGAGTGGTTGAGTATCTAATATCATTCATTCTCTGGATATATCAACCACCCCCACCTTCCTTTCTTCTCTCTGCTTTTCTGTACCTAGTGCTCACACAAAATTTTTTTGGAATTTTCCCCTATAATGAGCTTAGGAAGATGTGATGAAAACCCTGAATATAGATACCTATGAACAAGCCTATTCTGATGAAGAGTACCGAGAAGCTGATGATTATTCTGATTTAATTACTGCACTAGTTAACGACTATGAGCGTGCTTACGAACGATTCTATAAAGAGTTTAAGCTCGATAAACGCAAGAAGAAAATAGGTGATGACGACGGTCAAAGAACGCAACACAAAATAGCTCTTCAAATTGAAGTAGGACTAGATTCTTCCGCAAGGCAATTTTTTGCCCATCTACTTTCACCTGATCAAACGTTTATGAATGAAGTTTACTTTAACAAAGATTTTACTAAGGCTGGCGAAGACAAAAGTTCGGCAAATACACTCCAGAACAAGTTCGTTGAAATAAGAAAGTTCATTGATGCTTTTCAGAATAGGCATAAGCTTGAGCTCAGAAAGTCATACCGCTATATGCACGGCAGACTCTACTACACACCATCGAAGTACGTACAATTTAACCAACACAATAAGCCTAGTGCCTTGCTTGAAGAGCTATTTAAAGATATAGCTAAGTTACACGACAGCGAAGAAATGCTTGAATCATTGATAGACAATTATCCTCTTCTTTATTTACGTAAAGATCTTGCTAATCTGACAGTCATCAAAAAGACATCGGAATCAATCAACAAACGAGTTAGCACGGCTACCAAAAACAATATCAAACTCATTGAACATAACACCAAAACTACATCACTAAATCCAATGGCATTTCACAGAATAGATCGCATCCATTTTGATAAATACAGATAAGAATTAGTGGGGCTCAAGACGGCTTACTACTCTCATAAGATAGAAGTATGAAGTCAACAGAGCAACTTACTGAACAGGACTACCAGACACTGGCAGAGTTCTTTGAGCTGCTTGCAGAAATGGAGGAGAGACTCGGTGAAAAAGGTCAGTGAAGTTACGGTTGTACCCGTCAAACCAAAGTTTGGACTAATAGCGTTTGCTAGTTTCGTGTTGTTTGAGAGCTTCTACGTTACTGGCGTGGCGGTGTATACACGCCCTATGGGAGGAATACGCCTTGTCTATCCACGCAGAAAGAATGTTGATACGTGTTACCCGATACTCAAGGATCTAGGACAAGAAATACAGGATGCGGTAGCTGATTATATTCAGAGATACGAATTGATGACATAGACATACAAAATTGAGGATGTGATGAACGGTAACAGTGATAAATCAACACAGGTTTTTGAAAAGATATGGGGTAAGACAGTATTGAGTGGAGGTTTTACTCAATTACCTAACGATCTTTTGCGTGGAGCTAATCAATTAAAGCTAAGTACTTATGACCTTGCTGTACTTGAGCATATTATGAGTGTCGGTACTGGGTATGCATCCGCTAAGGCTATTGCAGACGCACAAGGCATATCAATCGGAACTGTAAGAAAATCATTCAAGCATTTGAGGCGAATAGGCTACGTAAGGTTCATTTACAAGACTGGCGAAGCCAATAGATTTGACCTTCAAGGCTTAGTCACTGCTGTTCGTCAAGTTGCTTCAGACAGACAGAGGGCTGTATACGAGGAGCATAAGGGTGTGGTCGTTTCAGATGACACCCCTACACGAGAAACTAGCACCAATAAAGACTCATTAAATACTAATGAAGATACAAAAGACGGGGATGGATATAAAAGCTTCCTAAAGGCAAAGGAAAGGCTAAAGCAGAAGAAAGGCAAACCACCATAAACGACCAATTTGAGTTATAATTAAAGAGCTTTCCCAATCACACGCAAAACCGAAACTTTTTTCGTTTTCTGCTCTTAATGGGCGGTTGTGCCAGAAAGCTATCGGTTTCGGTAGTGTGTATGGGAAAGCCACAACCGTCCATTTAAGTTTTAGGAGGTAGAAATATGCAAGCCTACATACTTGCCCGTGTATCAACTAAAGAGCAGGAAGACACTAATTCACTGCCATCACAACTTCGTCGTATGCAGGAGTATTCTGCACGAAACGATTTTGAAATAATCGAGACGTTCAAGTTTGCTGAATCGTCCACGAAACAAGATCGTAAGCAATTCCAGCAAATGATCAAGCAGATTGAAAAGTCTAAGCAAAAGATTGCTATCATCACCGACACAGTAGACCGCATGCAACGAGATTTCAAAGAGTCAGTGCTACTGGATGATCTACGAAAACGGGATAAAATAATCATACATTTTATTCGTGAGAATTTAATACTTCACCAAAATTCAAACAGCTCAGAACTTATGCGTTGGGATATGGCTGTGATGTTTGCGAAGAGTTACGTAACTCAACTTAGTGACAACGTGAAGCGAAGTTTTGAACAAAAGGTTAAGAACGGTGAATGGCTTAGCAAAGCTCCTTATGGCTACCGAAACGTGCGAACCGAGGATGATAAAAGCTGGATTGAGCAAGATTCCAGTCAGGCATTAATTGTTCTTGAAATGTATCGTTGGTATGCAACCGGATCTTATTCAATGATTGAAATTCGTAAGAAACTTAAACAAGAGCACAACGTAAAAATGGGCATCAGTCTCATCGCTAAGATACTCAATAACCCTTTCTATTACGGCGAAATGATAATAAAAGGTAAGCTGTATCCTCACAAGTACGAGCCGATAATTTCTAAGGATCTGTTCGAAAAGGTTGAAGCAGTCATTAAAGGCTTCAACAAAAAAAGCTTTAAGTACGCTGGCATTCCGTTCTTATACAGAGGCCTTATTCGCTGTGCAGTTTGTGGCTGCAGTGTCTCGCCTGAGCGAAAGAAAGGATTCCACTATTATCATTGCACTGAATTTAAGGGCAAGCACAAGACGCCCTATGTCCGTGAAGAAACTATCTCCGACCAAGTAGTCAAAGCGTTTGAAGCTATCGTCTTATCTGAGGATGATTACAAGAAAGTGAGCGAAATGCTGAAGAAAGCACACCAAGATAAAGTAGGCTATAAATCACGACGTGTAAATCGTTTGAACATCGAGCTATCACGCTACATACAGCGACTAGAAAAGCTCTATGAAGATCACCTTGATGGCGTGGTTGACGATACGTTCTACGAGCGAAAGGCATCAGAGTATCGTGGTATGCGAGACAGCATCAAATCAAAACTAGACGCAATCGACAAAGCAGACGACGCTTTTTACCTAACAGTTGATAGAATGCTCAAACTTACGCAAAAAGCTCCCTCACTACTGTTACGTTCGGAAATGGAGTATTCAAGACGGCTTTTTAACTTTGTACTTCAGAACGCTACGCTTGAACAAAGTTTACTTCGGTGGGAATACAAAAAGCCGTTCGATATTCTGGCTCGAACGGCTAAAAATGCAAACTGGCTGGGGAGGAAGTACGTTAATCAAACTTTTGGTGGTGATGAAGAGTTTGATGAAATAGATATCCAACAAATCAAATATATTATAAGCCACAAGGACGATAGTGATTGTTATATTTAATACTACTGGCAACAGTACACACTTGTAACTTTATAAAGAAAGTGATAACATTATAAAGTTATGACATATCAACAAAAGCTACAATCAATAACCAAGGCTACAGGATGGACCCAAGAAAAACTAGCTCAAGAACTAGACATTTCTTTCCCAACTCTAAACACCTGGATTAATAACAAGTCACAGCCCCGTAGACAAGCACGGGCGAGGATTGACTTTCTATTTACTCAAATATTGGGTTCTGACGCCGTTGATAGCACTAGTCTAAAAAACGTAAAAGAAAATGCTAGTTCACTGACAATTAAGCCTAGAGACTTGATTAACAATAAAAATTCTCTCGACAGACTAATTCTTCACCTGACGTACCATACAAATACAATTGAAGGTAGTACTATGACGATATCAGATGTTGAAGACGTTTTGTTTGATCATAAGGTGTTATCAAATAGAACAGCTATTGAGCAGACCGAAGCTCGTAATCACCAAGCAGCATTGCTATGGTTACTAGATACTATCGTTGAGCAAGGTAATGAATTCAAAATTAACGAAAAGCTTATACTAGATCTACACGTTCGTCTTATGAATGGGCTCATGAGTAATGCTGGTCAATATCGTCGTCATTCAGTTCGCATACTCGGTAGCCACGTTGCATTAAGTAATTGGCAAAAAATTCCAGAGCAAATAGATGAGTTTATTAAGAATTGTCATAAGACATCAAAAGATATAGTGAGTAAGCTTGCCGAATCTCATGCTATATTTGAAAAGATACACCCATTTAGTGATGGCAATGGACGCACTGGTAGATTACTTATGTTGGCGCAAGCACTCCACCACGGTACTTATCCTCCTCTGGTGCAGCGAGAACGAAAACGAGCCTATTATAAATATTTACAACTAGCTCAAACCAAACAGAACTATCAGCAATTAGAGTTGTTTATTGCAGAATCTATGCAGTACTGTGAAAAAGTTATTTATAATAAAAAAGTTTGATCGTTCTGTTTGCCTATTAAATAATCAAACTTTATAACAGATGTAAAATAACGTTGTCCTTCTGGCTGGGGAGGAAGTACGTTAATGGAACTTTTCTTGGTGAAGAAGACTTAGATGAAATAGATATACAACAACTTAAAGATATCATGAATAGTGATAGTGAGGAGTCACAATGCTAGACCTACTCACTAAACTCACCAACAACACCTATCTAGATGCTGATTTATATGACCAAACCCAGTTTTACCAAAAACTAACTAAAGACTTAAAGAAAGTGAGAGCTGAAGTAATCATTGAAAGTCCCTTCATAACAAAGACAAGACTAACCAAATTACTACCATTACTAACTGAACTAAAAAGTAACCGAGTTAAGGTAATAATTAATACTAGAGATCCTAATGAACATAAAGGTTTCATGAAGATAGATGCCCAGCACGCGCTATCTTCACTACTAGAACTAGGAATACAAGTTATCTTTACAAAGAACTTACACAGAAAGCTTGTGATATTAGATAGAACTATAGTTTGGGAAGGTAGTCTAAATGTTCTGTCTCAAAATAATAGTCAGGAACTGATGAGGAGAACAAGTTCATCGTCGTTAGCTTGGAAGCTCATTCATCTGACTAAGCTTGATGACAAGATAAGTTAAGTTGAGAAATTATTGCATAGTTGAATTGGAGGGCCACCGTACTTCTTGTTGAAACTAAAATACAGACAGAAACTGCTTAACCTCCACAAACACTATCGCTAAGTGGAACTAGATTGGCGAATCGCTCTTGAATCTGTTGCTCAGTTGGCTCGGTGTCTTGAACAAAGATTACGACGTTACCAATAAGATTATTGATGCGAGTTAGTTCTTCTTCGGTTTTATCGCTTTCTACTATGTGCTCGTCTACTTCACTACCATGTGCGTATGCTTTAGGGAAGAATATCTTTTCTAGTAACGATGCTTGCTCGTCCTTGCTCAAGCTACTGTTCTTACCAAAAAACACTTCCAGATCCTGGCTTAGAAAGTCATCCCAGTTCTTTTGCTCATAGCCATCTGCGTCGCCAGTGTAGACATAGAAATTTGAGCCTTCGGAAATGTCTGGCAATAAATTACCGAAACGCTCGACGCTATGCATTCGCATAAACCCTTCGTCATGCCTGCGTCCTAGACTGTCATCGCTACCACCAATAAAGTTCCATCCATAATATTTCAAAAACTCACCACCAGTTATGCCATCCCAATGGATGTGCGTCATCTGATTAGTATTGTCATGAAAGTCTATAGGTGTACCGCTTACTTCAACGCTACATGTACCCGGAGTATCTTGTTGGAATTCTTCTTCTGAAAAGTCAACGGATGTGCCATCAACAATAATCTGTGTTCTGAAGTGATAATGCTCAAACTCAGGATTTCGTAAATGCGATGGGGTCGATGCGTAAAGATAGCCATAGTACCCTCCACTAAAGAGTAATAGCGCCAGAGCGACGATACCACCTTTAATGAACCAGCTTTTCTTATTAGATTTTGATGCCACTTCGTTCTCAGGTACATCTTTCATAGTTTCTTGCTTTTCCATTTCACACCTCCTTAGTTCTTAGTAATTGAGCATTAAATGCAACGATAATTGTCGATAATGACATTAAAACTGCTCCAATAGCTGGCGACAGTACAAAGCCAACCCCAGCTAGAGCACCAGCAGCAAGAGGTATTGCAATGACGTTGTAGCCTGTTGCCCAGACCAAGTTCTGCTGCATTTTACGATACGTAGCCTTCGATAGGTTGATGATTTTGGCTACTCCTTGCGGGTTACTGCTGGCAAGCACAATTCCAGCAGACTCAATCGCCACATCCGTTCCTGCTCCTATGGCGATTCCAACATCGGCAGTCGTAAGTGCAGGTGCGTCGTTTACGCCATCGCCAACAAAAGCAACCTTTGATCCATCAGACTGCAGTTGCTTAACAACCGCAGCTTTATTTTCTGGTAATACCTCAGCGTGATACTCATCAATGTGCAACTCGCTCGCAACCCACTTAGCGACGCCTTCTGAATCTCCTGTTACAATGGCTACTTTCTTGCCAGCATTCTGCAAGGATGCAACTGCTGATTTAGATTCAGGTCGAATTATATCGGTAATCATGATAGACCCGAAGACTTCTTTTTCCTTAAGTACATACACGACAGTTTGGCCGTTTTTATGAGCCTTTTCCGTTGCAGTTAATAGATCTTTATTCAAAGAAACTTTCTTTTCTTTGAGAAGCTGAGGCCCACCAATTGAGTAGGTGTCTTTACCGATCGATGCCTTAGCACCACGGCCTTCGAGTGCGCTGAAATTCTTAGCAAGCTTGGGTTTAATTTTCTTGTCTTCTGCTTTCGCAATTATTGCTCGAGCTATGGGGTGTTCTGAGTCGTTTTCAATACCAGCAGCAATAGCGAGCAATTCTTCTTCATTATCAGTAATAATATCGACAACGCCTTGTTCGCCAGTTGTTAAAGTTCCGGTTTTATCGAATAGCACGACGTCCACATTTCGAGAAAGTTCAAGGGCGCTGCGTTCACGCACTATGACACCTGCACTAGCCGCTTTACTGGTTGAAATTGCAGTAACGAGCGGAATAGCCAAGCCAAGTGCATGAGGGCAAGCTATTATGAGAACAGTCACTACTCGCTCTAAAACATAACCGCTTGACTCTCCTGCAGCTGACCAGCCAATTGCTGTAACAAAAGCGGCACCTAGGGCAATGTAGAAAAGGTAAGCAGCTGCCTGATCTGCCAATAACTGTGTCTTTGACTTGCTGGACTGTGCATCAGAAACAAGTCGCATAATCCCTGCAAGAGCGGTGTCGTTACCGACCTTCGTTACTTTCATAGTTAATGAACCGCTGCCGTTGACTGTCCCAGCTGCCAAATTATCATCTTTAGATTTATCGACTGGCTTTGACTCACCGGTGAGCATCGACTCGTTCACCTTGGACTCGCCCTTAATAACAGTTCCATCAACAGGAATTTGAGCACCTGGCCGAACCAACACTATGTCGCCAACCTCTAGCTCAGAAACCGCTACTTTTTCCGTACCATCTTTAATTATTCGCTCTGCCTCATCCGGAAGTAGTTTTGCAAGCTCGTTTAATGCCCCTTGTGCATTCATGACTGATGCCATCTCCAGCCAGTGCCCGAGCAACATAATAGTGACCAGCGAGGCCAACTCCCACCAAAAGTCCATGCCATCAACTATGTTTAGCGTGATAAGTGAGCTATAAACAAAAGCGACACTAATTGCTAGCGATATAAGCGTCATCATGCCGGGTTTTCTGGATGCAAGCTCAGTTTTGGCGCTCTTTAGAAATACCAAGCCACCATAGAAGAATATGAAGATGCCAAATATTGCTGGTATGTACTCACTACCATTGAATGTAATAGCTTTATATCCAAGTAAATCTTGTATGGTCTGTGAAAAGTATAGAACAGGGAGTGTTAAAAAGAATGACAACCAAAATTTCTGCTTGAACATGTCTGGGCTATGGCCAGCATGTTTGTCGTGATCGTGCTCACCTTGGTTCGAGTGACTATGATGTTCGTGGTGATCCATGACTTAACCTCGTATGTTGGTTAAGTCATAAATCTTTAACATCTCATCAATAATTTCCTGCTGAGTCTTATCGTCTCCTTCACGCATACCTTCTTTTACGTGGGTCTTCATGTGATTTTCCAGCACGAGTTTATTTAGTGAACGGAGGGACTGCTGAATGGCCAAGCTTTGGGTGAGAATATCTATGCAATATTCCTCGTTTTCAATAGCTTTAACCAGTCCCTTGAACTGTCCCTCAATAATCTTTGATCGATGTGTAGCGCGTTTTTTAATATCTTGAATCATAGACATACTATATACCCAAGGGGGGTATTCATGCAACTACTCATGCAACAAAAAACGCCCCTACACAGAGACGTTTTTACACAAGAAGTGTTGTAATTTACTTTGGAGGGCCACTGTGCTTCTTGTTGCAACTAAGTTCCAAATTTCGATATTGGTATCTTAATGACAGAGATCGAACGTTATTTATTAGAATATTTATTTTGTCCGCTCCAGGACATTTTCATATAAACGTTCCCGACTTTTAATTCGGATAGCATTTGTTCTATTCTTTTTTGTCTTGTTTCAGTTCGTTTAGCCTTAGTAATCCAGCCAATGTAGTCGTTTCTTTGATAGGGCGGACGACTATCATATTCTTGCTGTAGGCCGCTCGATGTGATTGCTTCTTGCACATCGCCTGGCATTTCCCATCTTTTTCTCATACTCTGATTGTAACAAAAACAGAGATTATCACATCTCTATTTTAAGCATAAGCGGATTGGAGGGCTATCTGGGAATACTGGAGTATAGTCCGCCCGTTTGCCAACAAGTTGGTGGGGGATTATCGAACCGCATTGGGTTCAAGTCTCGGTTAACACGTCAACCAAGAAAAAAGCCCACCATTGGTGAGCTGTTTTCTTAACGGAGGGCCAAAAGGGACTCGAACTATTCTGTTGCGAATTAGTCAACATATCTATCGGTTAAGTTTAGCAAAAAGCCTGGCTGGGGATGAGGGATTCGAACCCCCGATCATGGGACCAGAACCCACTGCCTTACCGCTTGGCTAATCCCCAAAATCTAGACTAAGGAAGTTGGCTGGGATGGAGGGATTCGAACCCCCGAATGCCAGGACCAAAACCTGGTGCCTTACCACTTGGCCACATCCCATCATGTTAAATTATACCTTATATTGGGTTCGAATCCGACTCGACTCACCTTCGGCGAGCCCGAAACTTCACGATTGAAAACAAGTTTTCATCGGAAGATTTCCTTGCAAAATGCCACCGGCATTTCTCACCCCGAATGCCAGTACCAAAACCTGGTGCCGGTGCGGCGTTGGCCACATCCCATTGAATTCGTTATACTATGTGTTTTAACCTGTTTATTTTACAGTATATTATCGCTAATAACAACCAATAGAGTACAATATAAGCGTATGCGTGTTATTCAAGCGCCAAGAAAAACAAAGACCCACAAACCAACAAAAAGAACAACTTGGTGGATATTTGCGACAATTATTTTAATACCTGTCATCGTTGGAGTATATGTACTCAGAACTAATAACCTTAATGACGTTTCGGCTAGCTTAGTAATTGCACAATCTTTACAGAACAATGTAACAAAAAAACAAAATTACACAGAGCAAGAGTTTGTGAAACTACTACAAAGTTCGCGCCTTCCTAACACTAAGCCAATAGTGTACACGCCCCAATTTACATCAAACGAACAAGCGAATAGCAGAATCAAACAGATTATTGAGAGTCGTGGATTTAAGCTCACAAACGTACCAAAGGCAGATATTTCCAACAATAATCCAGGTAAAGAAGTGGTATTGCAACCATTAGCAAGACGAGCGTTAAATGATCTTATTGATGATGCGCATAAAAATAACACCCCTTTGATTGCTATTAAAGGTGAAGTTTCGGTTGATGAGAGTAAAAGTTTGTTCGCCGAGGCAATAGTTAATCAAGGTATTCAAGTACAGCAGATTATCGACGGTTCAGCTGATAATCAGATTCTTAAAATTATTGGCGAAGTTGATCCTCCTGGGTATTCGTGGCTTCATACTGGTTATGGAGTTGTGTTTAGCTGTGGTAATGGAGTTCAAGACTTTCAAACGACAACCTGTTACAAATGGCTATCAACAGATAATTATGCTAATGCAAAGCGATTTGGCTGGATTCCAATACTAGTTGGCACTGACCAATCAATGACAAAAGCAAGATTAAATCAATTTTATTGGCTAGGTGCAAACAACCTATGAAGAATACTCCCATAGAATCAACTTCAGAACAAGGTTATAATATAGAACATATGTCACCACAACCATATAAAAAGAGTAGGCGTAAGACTCCAATGATAATTTTTGGGATTATTATTCTAGCATTAATTATCGTAAGTGTATGGTTGGTGTTTTTCAAAAACAACAAAACATCAAATAATACATCAAGTTCTGTTAAAGAACAACAAACCGATCAGGCGTCAAACCAAAACAAGAAACGTATTAGAGTAATAGCTACTGGCGATTTCATTCCTCATGACGCCATAAACCAAGAAGCCAAACAGGCAGATGGTAGCTATGAATATACACAGATGTATGGAGACATGAAGAAGTATTTTGACAATAGTGATGTTAAATTTTGCAACCAGGCGGTGCTTGGTGGTGGTACAGAATTTGGAATTAGTGGCTATCCAAAGTTTAACTCTCCAACAGAATTTGCGCGCGATATGGCAGAACTTGGGTGTAACGTGATAAATACAGGTAGCAATCATGTTAACGATTTCAGTCAAGACGTTATTTCTGCCTCAGTGAGCGCTTGGGATGGACTGCCGGGCGTGAAAGCAGTTGCTGGTGCTAATCGGTCACCTGAAGAGATGAATAAAGTTAGATACTTTGAAGTTAAAGGTGTAAAATTTGCATTTGTGTCATATACGACATATACTAACGAGCCGTCGCCGAATGGATATAGTGTTACGATGTATAGTGATTCATTAGCAAAGCAACAGCTTACAGAAGCACGCCAAAATGCCGATATTGTGATTGCTTCTTTGCGCTGGGGTACAGAATATTCTACAGATGTTAATACTGCTCAAAAAAATCTAGCACCCAAACTAGCAAATTATGGTGCGGATATTATTTTAGGTCATGGCCCTCACGTGCTTGAACCTGTTGATAAGATCAAACTTGATGACGGTAGAGAGGCGATTGTTTGGTATAGCCTTGGCAACTTTCTTAATGCTCAACTTGACCCTCCTTCTCTCTTTAATGGTATTGCTACTATGGATATCGATCCCGATTCTAAAAAGATTCAGACTACAGAGTATTTGCCGGTCTATATGCACTATGAATGGACAGCACAGGAAAAAGCTCAAGGTGACTTGATGGCAAGACATAATTTTAGAATGTATACTTTTGAAGATGGACAAGAAGCTTTAGAAAAGTCTCAAAACAATACAACATTCGAAGAACAAAAGGCACGCATTACGCAAACTCTCAACAAGTTAACACAAATCAAACTAATATCTAAAGATGAATTCCTTCAATCTTAATCAGTTGTAATCTGGCGCCGGTGGCATATCAAAAAACTCTTCAAGTGTTTTGTTTGTCTTATGTAGTTCTTGAGATAATTCTTTGCCAACGTATCGAATATGCCAAGGCTCATACTGGTACCCTGTTATAGATTGTTTGTCTTTTGGGTAGCGAATAATAAAACCATACTTGTAAGCATTGTCTTTAATCCACTTACCTTCAATTGTATCCTCCCAACAAATTTCAAGATGGCATTTGTTTCCTACGCTATCAAGATCTGCAGAGAAACCTGTCTGATGCTCGCTATGTCCTGGTCTAGCGCTATATGTATCGGCCCCTTTTTGACCATCTTTAGCTTTGTAGGAGTCATAGAATTGTTTTTGTAATACTCCAGAGCGGTATCCACTACCGAATACTAATGTGACACCTTCTTTTTCGGCTCCATCAAATAACTCTTTTATTGCAGTAGCCGTAGGTTTATTGATCTGCATTTGTTCTTCGTTTGGAGAGAGGCGAAGCTTAACGTCAGGGACAACAAGCTCTGGTATGAATGACTCTGGAATACCGTTTTTCTTGTTGACGACAACCCAGATACTAGTTGGATCTGATGTAGAATATTTTGTTTTATCAAAAGAGTTCTGGGTTGTGTTCTGTGGTTGCTGAGTTTCTTGTGGTGTTGGGCTTTTTGCTGGAGATTTGTTTTTGTTGAGAATAAGAAAACCAACGGCGCACAGTATAGATACAATAATTAGCGATATTGTTATTATTCGTTTCACGTCTTATATTGTAGCATTATATTCTTGACGCTAGTGTGTGTTTCGGGTACAGTCAAAACAAGATGTCAAAAGAAAGGTATAACCTCAACGAGGCTATTATTCCATTAAATATAAATGGCTTACATGGTCGTATGCTTAGAGTTGCTCCGCAAAACAAAAAACGCCGAGAGATACTTATGGTCTATGGGCATCATGCCAGTATCGAGAGGATGATAGGTTTCGTGGAAGAACTTAACAAATACGGTGCCGTAACAGTACCTGATTTACCGGGATTTGGTGGTATGGAAAGCTTCTATAGTATTGGCGAAAAACCGTCGTTAGATAACCTCGCAGATTACCTAGCTGCATTCATAAAATTAAGATATAAAAGACGACGAATTACTATCATGGCGATGTCATTAGGATTTTTAATAACAACAAAAATGCTTCAGAAGTATCCAGAAATTGCAAAACGAGTCGATATTCTGGTTAGTGTTGTTGGCTTTGCTCATCGTGATGATTTTATTTTGCCAAGAAGAATTAAGTGGCCCTTGCGTACGATGGCGGAAATCTTTTCAAGAAAATATCCTGCTTGGTTTATGCGAACTTTTGTTCTTCGAGCTCCTATTATTCGTGCTTGCTATAAACTGCAAGGCAGTAGTCATAGTAAGCTTGCGGGGGCAGATAAGCAAGAAGTAGATAAACGCATCAATTTTGAAATCGGATTGTGGCAATCCAATGATATAAGGACATATATGGATACTACAATTTCTATGCTAAAGGCTGATACATGTGATGTTCGTGTAGACCTTGATGTTTATCATGTCGCAATAGATGTTGATAGGTATTTTGATAATCATCGTGTTGAGCAACATCTGGCGATTATCTATAAAAATGTATATATCATTAAATCAAAAGAAAAGGTGCATGCTCCAACTGTTGTAGCTACAGCAAAAGAAGCTGCACCGTTTATCCCTAGAGAGCTCCGACGTATATTAAGCAAATCATAACAATTTTGGTATACTTAGTTCATAATGAAAATTGGATTAATATGCCCTTATGACATATTTAAGAATGGTGGCGTACAAGAATGTGTCTTAGCTCTCAAGCATGAATATACTAAAACTGGTCATGAGGCGTACATTATTACTCCCCGCCCAAAGGGTGTTGAGACTGAACAAATCGATGGAATTATATTAGTTGGTGAATCTCGTGATTTTAAATCGCCTTTTCACACAACAGCTCAAGTTTCTGTTAGTCTTGAGAATGGAGCTATAGAAAAAATACTCGAGGAACATAAATTTGATATTTTGCACTTTCATGAACCTTGGGTTCCAATTGTTAGTAGGCAGATCCTAGCTAAATCAAACACTGTTAATGTTGCTACATTCCATGCAAAATTGCCCGAAACCATGGTTAGTAAAACTATCGAAAAAGTCATTACTCCTTATACCAAATCAATCTTAAAATATATTGACTCTTATACTGCTGTTTCAGAACCGGCATCGGAGTATATAAAAACACTTACTGATTCAAATATTGAACTAATACCAAATGGCATCGACATCAAAAAGTTTACACCAAAGTCTGGTACGCAGAGGCATGAGTCAACAATTCTGTATATTGGACGTCTAGAAAAAAGAAAGGGCGTCCTATATTTATTAAAGGCATTTGCTGAATTACAAAAGATAAATAGCCAAGCTCAGTTAGTTATTGCAGGAGATGGTCCGGATCGTCAAAAGTTGGAAATGTTTGTTGACGATAATAATATTGAACACGTTGAATTTTTGGGTTTTGTTGATGAAGCAACAAAAATTGAGTTACTGCATAGTGCTACAATATTCTGCTCTCCAGCCATCTATGGCGAAAGCTTCGGAATTGTTTTACTAGAAGCTATGTCGGCGGGTACAGTTACAGTTGCCAGTAATAACCCTGGATATGAAAGTGTTCTTAAAGAAACAGGTGCGATATCTATTGTAAACGTCAAAGATACTGCAGAATTTGCTAGACGTTTGCAGTTAATGATGGTTGACACTAAAATGCGTGATTTATGGGTTAAGTGGGCGAAGAATTATGTACAACAGTTTGAGTACGCTCGTATAGCTCAGCAGTATCTTGATATATATGAAAAAACTATGAAAGCCAAGAAGTGACTATTGGTTTCGTAATTGATGATACCTTAGATTCGACAGACGGGGTTCAGCAATACGTCTTATTGCTTGGTGACTGGCTTAGCAGTAAAGGCTATAAAGTGGTATATCTCACCGGACAATCGAAGCGCACCGATATAAATAATCTACATAGCTTATCCAAGAACATACGTGTTCGATTTAATAAAAATCGTCTTTCTATTCCCTTACCAGTATCATCAAATAAAATTCAAAGTATCTTTGATAGATACAACTTTGACGTTTTGCATATACAAATGCCTTATAGTCCATTGTTGGCAGGCAAGATTATTCAACTCGCCCCAAAGGGTACAGTATTAATAGGAACCTTTCATATTGCACCTCATAGTAAAAGTGTAGTTTTGGGGAGCAAGATTTTAGGAACAGTACAAAAACAGTCGATTAGCAAATTTAACAAAATTATTAGCGTATCTTCAGTTGCTCAAGAATTTGCTAAGCAAGTTTATGGAGTAGACAGTATAGTTATTCCTAATGCGGTTAATATTCAATCCAGTGCTGTTAATTTATCAAAGAGAGACATAGACATAGTATTCGTAGGAAGACTCGTGAAACGCAAAGGTTGTATATATCTACTAAATGCCATCAGTAAATTAAAGCAGAGAGACCTACTAGATGACATTAAGGTTGTAATTGTAGGTGATGGTACTGAAAGAGCTAAATTACAAAATTATGTACACACTAATAACCTAAGTGCAAATTGTGAATTTAAGGGTTTTGTGTCTGATGATGAAAAAATGAAGCTGTTAAGTCGTAGCAAGTTAGCAGTGTTCCCGTCAACAGGCGGAGAGAGTTTCGGTATTGTCTTGATCGAAGCTTTAGCTAGCGGTGCTACGGTGCTTGCAGGGGGTAATCCAGGTTATGCGTCAGTGTTAGGATCGGTGTCAGAATCAATGTTTAATCCTTATTTGTCTGATGAATTAGCTGAAAAACTTTACTCGCTATTAACTAACGATGCAAAGCGCAAACACCTTAACGATCTGCAACAAAATTTACTTGATCAATTTGATATAAACCGGGTTGGTAGTGCTATACTAAAATTGTACAATCAGGAAGTTAGGTCAAATCATGAGCAAGCATAACGAAACAGTTACGATAACCTTTACCAACAAGACGGTTATTAGGGTTGTAATTTTTGTAGCGGTTGCCTTTTTGTTGATTGGTTTTATTTCAAGAATATCTACCGCACTTAAGTTAGTCTTGATTTCGGCATTTCTGGCATTAGCGTTAAACCCTATAGTTAGCTTTGTTTGTAAGCAATTACCTAACAAAAGTAGGGTGCAAGCCACAATAGTAACATATTTATGTGCGTTATTAGTATTTGTTGGGTTTGTGGCGCTGGTTATTCCACCGCTGGTTAGTCAAAGCGTGGATTTCGTCGATCAAATTCCAATCAGTGTAGAAGATTTTAGAAATAACGACTCACCAATAGTCGAATTTATTCAAACTCATAATTTAACTAATGCATATACTCAATCAATTAGTGATATTAAGGATAATCTGGGGAGTGTTACTAATCGAGCCTTTTCTTTAGCAACCCTTATAGGTAGTGGCTTAGTGTCTGTTATTACAGTTTTAGTTATGACATTTATGATGTTGATCGAAGGGCCAAGGTGGCTGGCAAGGTACTACACAATGATTTCCTCGAAAAAATTAGAAAAACATAAACAGATGATCTCAAGTATGTATAGAATGGTAACTGGTTATGTGATCGGTCAATTAGTGGTTGCAACCATTGCTTCAATTTTTGCCTTCTTTGCGCTTTCTATTGCTAGTACTATTTTGCATGTAAATATTAATCCGATAGCTATGGCTGGTATTGTAGGATTGCTTGGGTTAATCCCGATGATCGGCAATATAATGGCTTCGGTTATTGTAGTAATTTCTTGTTTATTTGTGTCATTGCCTTTAGCAATTGTTATGACGATTTTCTTCATCATTTACCAACAGGTAGAGAATGCAACACTACAGCCATATATTCAGTCTAGATATAACGAACTTACCCCTTTAACCGTTTTTGTTTCGGCAATTATTGGAGTAAGCATCGCTGGATTTTTAGGTGCGCTTATTGCAATACCGGTTGCTGGATGTATTCGAATATATCTAAAAAGTACTTACGGCGAAACACTTGCGCCTTCGTTAAAAGAATAATATTGTTATCGACTACGGCTCCAAATTGATCGATCTGGATAGTCTTTAAGCTCAATCCCTTCTTGAGCTAACTGCTTACGGATTTTGTCCGCTAATATCCAATCCTTGGATCTTCTTGCTTGTTCTCTTTTTTGGATTAATTCTTTTTGTTCAGGTTTGATATCGGTAGAATTTAGTAATTGTAGTCCGAACAACTCATCTATTGATTGCAGAAAGGAACTAATAACCTTAACATCGGAATCACTAATCGAATCATTCACTATCCTATCAAGTTGAAGTGACAAATTGCTGAGTGCCTTCGGGGTGTCTATATTGTTGTAGAGGGCAAAAGATATATCTTTGATCGAAATATCAACATTGGATTGTTGGGTCGCGTCTGGTTGCCATCTTAGATCAGCGATAGATTTTAAATCTTTTAGTCTTGAGCTTGCTGATTGTAGATTATCCCAGGTGAAGTTAGACTGTTTGGTGTAATGAGACTGAAGAACCATTAACCTGAATGCCTTCGGATCTATGCCTTTCTGTTTAATATCATCGAGGGTATAAAAGTTACCCAATGATTTACTCATTTTTTTGCCACCAACAAGTAGATGTTCGTTGTGCGCAAAGAATTTAGCGTAAAGTTTATCTTCGCGTCCGGCTGTACTTTGTGCGATTTCGTTCTCATGATGCGGAAATGTTAAGTCAATCCCTCCCGTATGTATATCGAACGGTTGACCTAAGTGTGATGTGCTCATGGCGGAGCATTCAATATGCCAGCCAGGTCTACCAGGGATATTCTGATTGTCAATATGAAATTCCCAGCTTGGTTCGCTCGATTTTTTCTTCTTCCATAGCACAAAATCATGTATGTATTCTTTGTCATATTCATCGTTTGAGATGCGTTCTTTTTGGATATTCATATCATCAAGGTTCAATAACTGTCCGTATGTTTTACCAGATTTTTTGTAAGCATCAATCGAAAAATATATACCGTCTTCAGCAATATATGCAAAACCCTTTTCATAAAGTGACGAGATGAGCACTTGTATCGCAGGAATCATATCAGTAGCACGAACAAACTCGATATCTTCTATGGAATTCCCTATATCTTTCATATCTTGAAGGAATTTTTGCTCATAGTAACGAGTAAGTTTGCGTAACGCCATTAATGGCGATTGGTCTGGGTGCATTTCTTGGCTACGTTTAATAGTTTTATCATCAACGTCGGTAAAGTTCATTACGTGCTCAACCTTAAAGCCTGCGGATTTTAATGTTCTTTTTAGTGTGTCCGCAAATATATATGAACTTAAATTACCTATATGAGCGCTATCATAAACAGTCGGACCACAGGTGTACATCCTGATAGTATTGCCTTCAAGTGGCTTGACTACATCGATTGTTTTAGTTAATGAATTATATAGTTTCATCCGAAGTCTTTTCTTTACGTTGATCTAATAGTTTTTTTGTATATTCAATACATTCAGATATGATTTGATTATAATCAGTAGTATTTACTTTGAACCCACTAGCATACTGATGCCCACCACCACCAAAATGTTCTGCTAGTTTATTCGCAATTGGGAATCCATAATTCGAACGAATCTTGGCGGTTATACGATTATTATTGTATGTCTTGAATGCAATTGCTATTTGTACATTATCCGTAAGTCTCATGTCGTCAAGGACAAGTATGGATGGGTTAAATTGAGAGCTATATTTTTCAATCTCTTCCCAAGGAATCACTATTGTTGCAATGCGGTCGTCACTTGAATATTGTATTCGTTGCAGTAATTCCCCTTTATATCGCGTTAGTTCAATACTTTTCTTCATTGTTTGTCTTCTAGTTTCCTCAAGTTCAGCTAGTTTAACGCCAGATTCTACAAGTTCAGCGATAATATGAATGCTTTGAGCGGTAGTAGATTCTGTCATTAGCCCTAAGCTGTCCGATAATATAGAAACAGCAATCATATTCTTGGCTTCAATTGAAAGAGGCCAGTTCAATTCTTGCGCTATCTTGTAGACCACTTCACCCGTAGACACAGCTTTTATATCATTACAGGTGATGGTAGCATCAAGTGTGGGTGATACGTCATGATGGTCAATGATTATTACAGGTTTAGATAATATCCAGGATAATTCACCGGATTTTTCTGCTATTTCAAATAAACTTTTAGAACTACAGTCAACTATTATTGTTGCTTCAAAATTTGTTGGTATTTCTTGATCGATTCTGTCCCATCCCGGCAAATGTCGTAAATGCTTCGGTATGTCGATTGCACAGTATAATAAAGGCTCATTCCCCATGTCATAGAGGATTTGTTCTAGTGCCAAGGCACTAGCGACGCTATCACCATCGGGGTTATCAGCTTGTGCTATTAAAATCTTTTTCTTGCTTGATAATAATTCTTTAAGGCCTTTTAGATTCATAGACTTTGCCTTCCTTCTAGTGCTCTTGTCAAAGTAATTTGATCGGCATACTCTAAGTCTACACCAATTGGCAAACCTCTAGCTAGGCGTGTTAGCTTAGTGTTGATGCCTTCTAGTTGTTGCTGAATGTATAAAGCTGTTGATTCACCTTCCACGCTTGCGTTTGTGGCTAAGATAACTTCTTTTACTTGGTCTTTTTCAACCCTACTAAGCAATTGTGTTATTGTTAATTGATCAGGGCCAATTCCATCCATAGGAGAAATTAAACCACCTAGAACATGATACGTGCCTTTGTATGTGCTGGTTTTTTCGATAGCAATAATATCAAAAGGTTCGGCTACTACAGCAATAGTTTGCTTATCTCGACTTGGGTTGGTGTAAAGTGGAGATAATTTTTGCCCCTTCTCTATTAATGCAAAAGTTACTTCGCAGTAGGACACTTCATCGTGTAATTTTTGAAGGGTTTCTGCAAGTTGTTTTGACTTATCTGGATTTGTTTTTAGGAGGTAATATGCATAACGCTCTGCGCTACGAGGGCCTACACCAGGCAATACTCGTAGCGACTCAATAACTCGTAATAAGGCGGGTGGCAAAGCTGACGCCATGGATAGCTAAAGTCCTAAATCGCCAAGCATGCTCATAAATGGTTGCATTTTTTCGGCAGCAATCTTTTGACTTTGGGATATTGCGTCCTTTACTGCATCTTCTATCCAGCGCTCAAGTTCACCAATATCATCAAGGTCAACACTATCTGGATCAATGTGGATTTTGCGTATTTTCTGCTCTCCGGTAATTTCAACCTTAACAGCGCCATCACCTTGCTCAACGGTAATGATTTGTTTTTGTAGCTCTTTCTGGACTTTCTTTACTTTAAGTAGCATTTTAGCCTGATCAAAACGACTCATACATTCTCCTTTACGTAACAATTATAACAGATTTGGCGGAACTTTGTACTTAAAAACCTTATTAGTTATTGGATTATTTGACCATGCCACAAAGTATCGAGTTGAATTATAGAATATGCTAATGGAAACAACTGCTAAAACCATAATTATCGCTAGCATTCGTGCTATAGGATTTTTGGGGAAAACACTATACCATTGTTGAAGAATAAACATTATACCTCCCGCAACCATCAGATATATCAGAGGAAGGAGCAGATTAATTCGTATTTCATTTTGGGTAGCAATTAGTAACCATGCTATACATAGTGCACCAATGAGCATTCTGGTTCGGACTAGACTATACCTGAGTAGAAATGCGTATACTCCTAGTACTAATAGGGCAATTGTTAATATATCAAGATACGGCAAACGCCCTAAATTATATATCGGGTCAAATGTGGAACGAACAACCAGCGAGGCCGGCACCATAATTAGATTCTTGATGAAATCGTGAATGCTTAATGTCGACGGTAACGCTAACCACTCGATTATAAGTTTTGGATTTAAAAACAACGATCTAAGCAGAGGCGTAAGTAATACGACCAAAAGTAAACTAGCAATAACAATAGAGGTGACGTTAGTCTTCTTAAGTATTTTAGTAATTCGTTTGCCCAGCGCAAGAACAATTAACCCCACAAACCATATTAATCCTGGTATGTAGATACAAGACGCTAAAATAATCATTGACGATACAATTTTGATATTTGTATTTTTGCTTTGAAATATCCACCAACCAGACCACATTAAGCCCAGTAAGCCTAGTGGCACAAGAATATCTGTAGTTGCAAGTCGTGTGTAGTTTAAAAATAATCCACTACTTAACAACATGGCACTTGTCACCCATGCGATTTTGGGCGAAAACCATATTTTTGCCAACAAAAAGAAGATGATGACGAATATCACCCCATAAAAAGCTGAAATAGCGCGCATTGACGATACTGATGCCAAGTTGGTTTTAATTAAAGCGTATTGTGGTAGTTTTATTGGCAAAAATAATGGATTACTCCAAATACGCCTACCACTTGATGATCCTTCAATAGTAGCTACCTCTGGTTTGCTTAACTGATTATTTGTAATTCCGGATAAATTGTAGCTACATACAATTATCAAAATAACTATACTTATTATCGTAACAAATATCTGCACCCAATTATCTTTAAGCCACAAAAAGTATTGTTTCATTCTTATTTAGTATACCATTATGGTTTCGCTAACCATTAATTTATTCGAAAGGCACAGTATGTCTAGTATCAAGAGATCTAAACCTTTGTTTGTCTTTTTCAAAAAACAACTCTACTGCGCCTGTCGGACCGTTACGATGTTTTTTGATAAATATATC
Source organism: Candidatus Nomurabacteria bacterium (assembly GCA_023898625.1). NCBI lineage: Bacteria > Candidatus Nomuraibacteriota > Candidatus Nomurabacteria bacterium. The sequence goes on along the minus strand of CP060231.1, from coordinate 851,287 downwards.
AGTAATATTCTGACGTTCAGATTCTTTATTATAGTAGTCCTCTCGATATATGAATGCTACAACATCGGCATCTTGCTCAATAGATCCTGATTCTCTTAGGTCTGACAATTGAGGTATCTGAGGACTACGACTCTCAACTGAACGACTAAGCTGACTTAAGGCAATCAGTGGAACATTGAGCTCACGCGCAATTCCTTTTAGTCCTCTGGATATTTCGGAAATTTCTTGTACACGATTACCATCGCCACCAAATTTTGAACCACCACTCATCAGTTGCAAATAATCAACAATAATCAAGCCTAATGGTCTTTGATGCATTTCTCGACGTGCTTTGGTTCGTAAATCACTAACAGTTATGCCTGGGGTATCATCAATGTATATCTGCGCTTCACTTAAGGTTCCCATTGCTTGTGCGATTAACTCAAAATCCTGATCACTCAAATTTCCAGTACGAAGTGCCCAGGCATCAACTCCAGATTCCATTGCTAACATACGATCTACTAATTGCTCTTTGCTCATTTCTAAGCTAAATACCAACACTGGTTCACCCGCCTTTGTTGCTACATTGTGGGCAAGATTTAATGCCAAAGCAGTTTTACCCATACTAGGACGGGCGGCCAGGATGAAAAGATCAGATCTTTGAAGTCCGGCAAGAATCCCGTCTAAATCCTTAAACCCTGTCGGTACTCCCCTAATTTTGCCCTTGTCTTTATGCAGTTCATCTAAACGATCGAAACTATCTCCAAGAATAGTTTCAAGACTAACGATATCTTGTTTAACATGTTTCTGGCTGACCTCAAAAAGCGTTGCTTCTGCTTCTTCAATTAATTCTTGTAAACTTTTTGCCTCATCAAAACCAAGTGAAGTTATGTTTTGACTGGCTTTTATTAGACGTCGACGTAAGGCCTTTTGATTAACCAAATTAGCATATTGTTCTACGTGGGCCGCTGTTGGAACATAATTGGTTAGCTCTGTTAGATATCCGGCACCTCCAACAACATCCAAATTGCCTTCTGACCTTAATTTATCTGCTACTGTAAGAACATCAATAGGGCTATGACTTTCATATAGCTGTTTAATGCTTTGATAAATTAATCCATTTTTTTGGTCATAAAAATCATCAGGAACAATGATGTCGGCAATTTTTACAATAGCATCACTGTCAATTAATATTGCACCTAACAGGCTAGTTTCGGCGTCGATGTTTTGTGGGGGAATTTTATTTTGAGTATCCATTAAGACTCCAATAACTCAGCGCCTTCAAAAATCTTAGTCACATTTGATATATCGGATTTATCTGGGGTATCGGAATGATCGATTTGCTTAGAAACGCCGTCATCTATCTCAATGTTAATTTTTACAGAACTACCAATAATCTGGGATGCCACTTTATGAATAATTTTGGCATTCTTATCTTCTTTTAGGCGTTTTTGATGAAATGGAAACCTAACGTATATAGTTAATGTGTTGTTGTTGATCTCGGTTCGGCCCATTCTGGCAATTCCATAAAGTGTATTATATTGTTTTTTTAACTCACTAAGAATTTTATTCCAAGATTCCTCATCCAGACTTACCGGTTCATCAGTTTCTTGACTAACTACATTTTGCTTTGACGAAATTTTAGACTTGCTTAATGATTTGGTGTCTATATCGGTATTGCTAGTATCTTTATTTGGCTTTGATTCATTAGCATCTGTGTATGATTTTTGTGCCGGAGTATTAACAACTGTTCTATTGACAATATAGTCAATCAAGATTAATTCCAGGTATCGGTCAGGATCTGTTGAAGAACTGGTGTTTAATAATTTGAGGGCTAACGCAATTGTCTCCTCTGATAGCGAATTATCCAACTCTTTCTTCATGTAGTCGATTAACGCGCTTGACAAATGATTTGCGCTGATTCCACTGAATCTTGATTGATCGAGTAAACTAATTAGGTCGGTGAGTTTATTGTTATGTAGCGCCTCTGAAATGTCACGCACAAGTCTATGGGGTGGCAATCCGAGGAGAGTGTTTACGGAATCTTCATTTATTTCAGTAAGAGAACTTAACTGGTCGAGCAGTCCAATGCTATCCCTAAAACTTCCTTGACCATAATTTGCAATTAATTCTAAGGAAGCTCTATCTATGCTTATCCCTTCTTGATTAGCAATGGTATCTAGGTGAGCAATGACAGATTCGCTTTCGACGGATCTGAAAGTAAAGTGTTGCGTACGGCTTATAATAGTTTCGGGAACTTTATGGATTTCTGTCGTTGCTAATATGAATACGACATGTTCTGGTGGTTCCTCAAGGGTTTTTAGAAGTGCATTGAATGCTTCTTTTGTAAGCATATGAACCTCATCAATAATATAAACTTTGTATTTACCAGACACTGGGGCAGTATGAATCTTATCTCTGAGTTCGCGTATTTCGTCTATTCGCCGGTTACTTGCGGCATCAATCTCAACAATGTCGAGAATATTACTATTGTTGCTATCATAAGTAAAATCATTGATTTGATGAGCTAAGATTCGCGCAACGCTCGTTTTCCCCACTCCTCTAGGGCCGGCAAACAAGTATCCATGGCTAATACGATTAGAATCGATTGCATTCTGAAGCGTCTTGGTAATATGTGGTTGCCCAACAACATCATCAAGACGTTTTGGTCGGTGTTTACGGTATAGTGCCTCCCTCATGGATATATAATTATACCTTAATATTTTGCTTTGATTTGTTGTAGTTTCTTATAATGCTGCTTCGAGTGCTGCCCATTCGGCATCTTTATGGTCTTCAGGTAGGTCAACACTAACTTGATCCCCAGGCTTAGCCTTGAAATAGGTAACACTAGCTAATAATACCCGGTATTGTTTTTTATCAATCTCTACATAATATTGTCCGTTTTCAAGCACAAGCAAACCTACTTTTTGAACCCTCGATACAGGACCGATCTGTTTGTATAAGAAAGTTCCGTCATCAGCAATCGTAAGCTTTAAAATGTCACCTTGTACTAATTTTGACTTAGACGCATAGTTGGCAGGTACAGGATAGGTTTTTCCATCACTACCGACCATTGTTTGGCCATCAAATACACCCTCAATAATTTTACCTATTGCTTCTTCTTGAAGTTTAACAGCCTGTGAGCTGTCTTCACCAACCACACTTATTAATAACTCTTTGGCGGCAGCAAGTGAAGTTTCAGCCTCTTGTATTAAGATTCTGAGTCTTTTGATTTGTTTATCTGGTACATCTGGCATATATCCTCGCCTCTCTTTATTTTCCTACACTCTCTGATGTAAAATTACCACGTCCCATTGTAATTGTCAAAGATTTCATAAATAATCCTGTGGAAAACGCATAAATTAAGGTCACCTATGCCTTCGACATGGTGACCTTTTCTCTTGTAGCTATAGACTTTATGAAAGCTCTACGGTAGCTCCAGCTTCTTCTAACGTTTTCTTTGCGTTATCAGCGTCTTCTTTTTTGGCGTTTTCTAGTACAGCTTTTGGTGCACCATCAACAATCGCCTTAGCTTCACCAAGACCAAGACCAGTTATTTCTTTTACTGCCTTGATCACGGCCACTTTTTGAGCTCCAGCGTCTTTAAGTACGACATTGAATTCGCTCTTTTCTTCAGCGGATCCAGCGTCGTCTCCACCTGTAGCAGGTCCAGCTACGGCTACTGCCGCTGCGGCAGGTTCGATACCGTATTCATCTTTTAAGATTGTCTTAAGTTCATTTACTTCTAGTACAGTTAAACTGGTAAGTTCTTCTGCAATTTTCTTTAAATCTTTTGCCATAATTATCTCCTTAGTATTATTAAGCGCTCACTTTTGACTCCACACCGTCAAGTAGGGCGTGTAAGTTTCCGGAAAGTGCATTTGTTACGTCATTAAGTGGTGATGTCAATGTTGCTATAACTTGTGCAACTAGTTCGTTCTTGCTTGGTAACGAGGCTAGAACCTTTACTTCGTCAGGACTCATAAACTGTCCTTCTGCAGTGATTGCGCCCACAAATCTTAATGACGGATTAGTTTTTGCAAACGTTGCTAAAGTTTGAGCGGGTGCAACTTCATCTTCGCCGTTGAAGGCGTATAGAAGCTGACCTTTTAAATCATTAATGTCAACATCTTTTAACTTCGAGTTACTTTGCAGTGCTTTTACAACTAAACGGTTTTTAATAACCTTTATTACTGTGCCGTTATTTTTGGCAGATTTGCGTAGTTGTTGCAATGACTTTACTCCGATGCCTTTATACTCGACAGCGATTGTCATTTTTGAGCCTTCAAGTAACGAGCTAACTTCGTCGACCACCAACTGTTTTTGATCTTTAGTTAATGCCATAATTTATCCTATTATTATTGATATTTATCGACCTTGCTATTACCAAAAAGGCCTCCGGGTTTACCAGAGGCTATATTATACGAATCAGTTTTATTGTGACTTCTCGTACCTCGGTAGCATTCTTAACTATGATTGATAGCGCCACTTTCTTTGGTAAATGTAAGCTTATTTTATCAAATACTTGCATGTTGGTCAACTTGGCGTAAACTTTTACATGATTCAAAAACACTATATGTCAGTAAATGGATTGCTGTCTTGTTTTGTGGGGGCTAGTCCACTACGTCGAGCGGTTCTTATTCTATCGATAAAATCTAATCCATAGTAACCATCACAATTAGAATCAATATACTCAATTACGTTTAAAAGAATAGAGTCAACAGTCTCCAGACTAAGTAGCCTTGTTTCGTCATATGGTTCAATATTTATGCTCAGAGATGCATACATGCGCTCTAGTCGTTTCTGACTAGTAATGTTTTCGTGTGTTTCACAGTTATCGCTTACCGAAATAGCTAGAGATGCGAGGCCTTTTATGTATGATTCTTTATCGAGTGACTCTAATGCGTTAAATCTTGTAAAATACAAACGATCTTGAGCAGTCAACTTTATGTCATTTTGTATACTTTTATGGATTTCGTATCCACTTACTGTCATTTCTTGTAACAAAACCTCCATATCAAATTAGTCCATAAAATCTGTTACTTTTAGTATAAAATCAGCACGTAATTTGTGGTTTGTAAGATGTTGCTTGACTTCAGGATTCCCTGTTGTTTCCAAGAAATTTTCTAGCTCATTTTGTAATGTGCTATCCGACATCTTATCTGATGCTTCTGTATAAAAATCATATTTTAGTTCTTGTTCAAATATCGTCATTATTAAATCCTCCAATTTAAAAACCCCGCGTTTGCGGGGTTAATTTGTTACTAAATATAACAACTAATCCCGCAAATGCGAGCTGATAATAATTGTTGAAATTATCATTTTAGTCATTATGAAACTATTTGTACTCCGTGTAAGCACGTTTGTCAAGCCGGTCTATCGATAAACTCTACGTTTAATAGCGTAAGTATACCTTTAGTTGGAATATCTTCTGGGCAAGATTCGCTATTTTCGCTTGTCGTTACACCCCAATCTTGACTATAAATACGTACCATTGCTTGTGCAAAAAATGCGCAAGCTTCAATCAACTTATCCATGTGTACCGATTGATCTGGGTATATCTCTTTGAACTCCTGGTATCTATTTTGATCAATTTCCATAACCTTTTGAATTTTCGCAATTCGCTGTTGGGAGTTTTGGGGTTCAGAGTCGATAATACTTCGTTCGGCTTCAGTATATCCCCTGACTCTAGGCATTTGTTCATATTCAGCCTCCCACTGACTGTCATTAATGTATTTCATATATTCTCCTTTGCTAATAAAAAAGCCCGATAGTTCGGGCTGTGTTCGTTGAATCTCTTATCAATCAGGCTTTCGCAAATGCTAAACACAGCCCTTTAAGGTGAGTTAAGAGGAGTAGCTGTAGTCTATTTACGAAATTTTTCATCTATTAGTATTGTATACTCAATATATTGTATTGACAAATCTAGTATAGCAGAGTAAATTATTCAACTGTGAAGACACAACACACATACCGACTCAATATGAACAAAGCGTTTTGCTTTGTGATTATTTATGAATAGTGTGTTGGAGTAGCTTCAAGATCAGAAATTACAAGCCGAACTCCAACCAAAAGTTCGGCTTTTATAATGCAGTGTTTCGATGAGCGTTTTGTAGCAAGATGTTCATGGAAGCATTGCTTCCAAGCAAGTCTAGTGACAATCATGTCATTAGCCACCTGAGTAGGGTGATTAACAATGGGGGAAGAAAGTGGTTGATATCCTGATGGATGTCGATGAGGCCAGCGCACGCCGTATGGCGAGTGCAAAGTTGCTTGAAGAGGCAATCAAGCGCACCAGGCGGTTGCTCCAGTCGCAGAAGGCAGAGGATTCTCCAGACCTGAAGAGGATTTGGGAGCTTCGTCTGCAAAGGCAGGAACAGAATCTGCGAGGCATTTGCAGGTAGCCTGTTCAAGGTTGAAGATAGGCTCGCGGTACAGGTGGGTTCACAAGAAGGCCTTGTGAAGCAAGCTCATTTGCGTCTAGAAGTTTTTTTGAACTTCACAAATAGACCCCACCTAAGCCTCAAATCATCGATTAATATCCCAAATCTTCCTCCATAAATTCAAATATATGCACGATAATAGCTCACCACAAGAAAAATACGAACATCATTACGCCATGTATTGTCATATTGAAGACATTTCTCCTGTTGATAGTCTGACGGTATCGGATACCGAATCTTCAGGCATAAATGAGCTGTTTACGGCTCATGGTCTAGCAGATTTAATCTCCAGAAAATCAGGTATAATCATCGAGCTGATTCCTGGTGACTCACAGGCAAATGCCCAACGTATAGCAAATATCATTAACACCATAAACTCCACCGCTACAAAGTTTTCAGAGATGACCGGTGTAAAAAATTGTTTTAGTGATCTAACTTTTAACATCTCTGACACGCATTTAGAGATTCATACAACTTCTGTTGACGAGTCGTAAAAACTTACTTGTCAATTTGTTGCAATTTAAATTGAGTGTAACGCTCAGATGCTAATCGAGTTAGCTCTGGATCCTCATCTTGATTAATGAACTTCATAGCCTGTCCCAACATAGGGTGTACTTCACATAGCTTATCATGCATTTCTTTCACTAACTTGCGATACCCAGGATGCCCTTGTGGACTGGTTCGTAGTTCATGCAGATGAAAAGCCTCACGAGCATTATAGGTGACCTTCCAACGCATCTTATGACCTAGTAATGTTGCGTACTGTGCTTCAGTGGCATAGTTATTGGCTTGAAGTAAGCTAAATAGTTCCAGACTAATTGAAAAACATTTTTCGAATAAATCGACCAGGCCAGCAGATTCAATTAATTCAGGTATATCGTATCCAAATCGTGGTGTTAGGGATTGCCACTGTAAATCATCTACAATTCTATGTCTTTGAAGATCACGAAAAATCCCATAGTCACACACAATATCCCAGCTATAGTGAGGAATTTCAAGCGCCCGCCCTGGCCTGTGTCGCCGATTTAATCGCTCGCCGATGTATGCGTTAAAGATGTCGCAACGTTGATTATAATCTAGGTTATTAATTTGATGTTTAATTTCGTGAAGAGATAAGTTGCTATGCTCATATATCATCTGTGGAATAACATCTAGCTCATTCTTTGGCCAATAATTACTAAGAGTCACAGATCTGTGATCATTGCTGTATGAATCTTGCAATAGACTGCTTACTAGTGTTTTGACTGATCGCTTAGTATTGGACATATAAGCAATAGTTGCTCCTCCACGATCCGGTTTATCTGCACGCTCTAAGAATGTAGGGATTACTTTTCTTGATTCTTCAAGAATTTGTTGACCAACATTTCTAGCTTCTGGTAGTTCATCGCTAAGTAGATGCATTATTAGACTTTCTAGCGCTTGACCAGATGCAAATATTCCAACCGTAGATGTTGTTGCTACCGGTAATAGTGGTCTAGCAGCGTCACACGCCTGCGCTCTGGTTGCTCCTTTCCAGGCAATGTCTCTAGATTCTGGTGGTATGCTTGATTTTTCGCGAACATAATCAGTTAATCTATGAACTATCGTAGAGTACAAATCAAAAATACTGTCCAAGGAACTTATGTATTGTGATTTTGTTTTATCATCAAAATACTCTGGAATATGGTATCGATAGTTTCCGTTTTGGTCTTTCTGGTCAAAATATATATATCTAGTAGATTGTTCAAGATAAGAGGCTAGCCTTCCCCATTCTAGTTTTTTAGTTAAGAGGTTAGAAGCGTTCTCGACAACAACGTGTTGACCAACTAGTTGTTGAACCGAGTCATCGCCATACGCTGTTATGACGCGTTTAAGCAGTCCTTTGTCTTTGTCGGCTTTGTTAATAAACTCGTCCAGAAGTGTTACGCGCATATCATCACCTCTTCTGCTAAGTCTTGCCATTGCGGCAGCCACTGTCACTGGACTAATGTTTTCATTAAATGCATACACGTTTCCATCTGTGTTTGTTATTGATTCACTCAGTAATCTCTTCCCTGCATCTGTAATAATTATACCTAGGTCTGTCTTTTCTAAAACTTTATCTGTATCGTCAAAGTCTTTTTTGATTGGCTGAAGCATTGGTGTAACTTTCTCCCATATTAGATTATGTATTTCATCGACTGTTAGCTCTTCGTTACCTCGAGATGAATCAATTCTTTGGAAATCTTTTGGAAACAAGTTGCACAAATCTTTATATACTTCAATTGACTTAGAAATATGGTTCTCGTTTGTCTCATGAATATCCTTTTGAATTGCTTCACTTGATTGTTTTTTTGCATTTAACCTTCGAACAATTATATCCAGGGGAGTATTGAGTACAAAGTTTAGGTCAGGGCGTGGAATGCCAAGTGTTATAAACTCGATATTGTCAAGCCAAATAAAGTATCCACGACGCTCTTCAGCATTGCTAAACTTTGTTCCTTGGTGCGCCATGTTTGAACCGACAAACCTATCGCATAGTACGATCTTACCTTCTGATAATGCATTGCGAATCTCATTTGATGCCTGATAGCGATCTAAGGCATAAAAAAGTGAACCAGTGAATGGGCCGACGTCATCAGATGACCCGTACTTTCCTGCAAGATATTGTCTGACAAAGTAGCTAGAATCTTCTTTATATCTAGGAAAATGCATATCGACAACTTCATATCCACTATCAGCAAGATGTTTTCGTAGCTTTTTATATTGCGTGCTTTTTCCAGAACCATCAGTTCCTTCAATTACTATGAATAAACCCTTTTGCCCACCACTTTCATAAGGCGTAGGCTCATTATTCATATTTTATACCTTTAATGGCCTCCGGAATGATTCGTGAATCTTTATATCCTCGTGGCAACATTTGTTCTGGTGTCCACATTGCAATTATTGAATCAAGATCATCACTGGTACTTGATTGATATTTACCACTAATTTTTTTGTATTCGTTATCAACAGGGCCTGTTTCATAAAACACAATTTGTGCAATCCGTTCACCTACCGGCAGAATTACACTTTCATGTTGGTTCATATTATAAACTTCCATTGTCCAACGATTAATGTACCCCGGATCACCCCAGCCAGCGTCAAGACAAACAGCAACACCATTTCTACCCCATGTACTTCGGGCCTGCATTGTACTAGTCCCAGGTGCTCTGATACCGACAAACTCATGTGTGTGCGCCAAAATACGTTCTTGTGGACGCAATACTATTATAGGATGATCAGCAGGTATATTAGTAAACAGTTTCTTTCCGTGTTTATCGGCCCATTCTTGATGAATTTCAGCTTTAAATGGACCGCTAAAATAGCTATCAACCGATTTCTTATCAAAAGGATTATAAAACCCACCTTGGCTTGGCTTCTCTGTTCTGTAATACCAATTACCTAAAGTTACATCAACGCTACTACCAGCAATATGCTTGGCATTGTATGGATGGTAGACAATGTGATTAGACTTAATTGCATCGTTGATCTGCTTGTTGCTATAAACTCCCATAAGGGAGATTATAGCAACAGCTCGATTCTTAGTCTGTTGTTCTTTTTATAGCGTCGAGAAAGTAGAGTCTATATTACGCTAGGACTGACTTTAATTGATGGCCCCATTGTAGTCGCAATATATATACTTTGCACATAACTTCCTTTTAATGAAGATGGTTTGGCAGATTTTATGGCACCAAAAACAGCATTTGCGTTTTTTTGTAGATCATCAATACTAAAATCAGTCTTACCGATACTCAAATGAATAATTCCGGTGGAATCAACACGATACTCTACTTTTCCAGCCTTTGCCTCCTTGACAGCAACAGCAATGTCTTTGGTAACTGTCCCACTCTTGGGGTTTGGCATCAATCCTTTTGGTCCTAGTAGACGGGCATATTTACCTAGCTTTGCCATCATTTGAGGAGTTGAAATTAGTACATCAAACTGGATGTCTTCTTTGTCGAGCATTTGCAAGAATTCATCACTTCCAGCAATATCAGCTCCAGCCTCTTTGGCTTTCTTTACATCCTCAACATCCGCAAATACTGCCACTTTAACATTTTTACCAGTACCAGAAGGCAAGCTGACTGTTCCGCGTATGTTTTGGTCAGCTTGTCGTGGGTCAACGCCTAATTTTACGTGTAGCTCAACACTTGCGTTAAACTTACTAGGATTAGTTTTAATTGATAATTCAAGCGCTTCATCTAGTGAGTATTCATTGTCTTTATTGACTAACTTGGCTACACTCTTGTATTTTTTCCCACGGCGTTCTAATTTAGAGCGTGTTGGCTTTACGGGTTTTTTGGGCTTAGGGTTAGAAGCTTGCTCTTCACTATCCATTACTTCATCACGATGATGCTGTTTTTCGATTTTTGCCTGTTTTTCTTCAGACTCCTTAATCCCTTTGGCGCTATGTTTACCAGATTTTGCTAATTTTTCTTCTTTATCTGGTGTGTCGTTATTATTTATGTTGGTAGCATTGCTTAAAGCTTGTTCAATCTCGGCAATTGTATTCTTTGCTGTAGCATCTAAACCAAGCTCAGTAGCTTGTTCTAATAGTTCCGATTTCTTTGTCATTGTGACTCCTTTCGTGGTACAAGCGAGTTTAACTCTCCCACAATTGTATTAATTATTCCTCTTCAATTGCACTATATACGTCATCTATACCTCTAGCTCGTAAATAATCTAGTGTAGATACTGGTGAGTCGGTTTCGTTATCATTCATATCTGTGAATATACGCATCCTCATATTTTCAACCATTCTCTCATACTCTGGACCTTCCATGCCAGGGCCAGCATTTCCACGTGAGACTTTGTTTTTTGTTATTGCAATAGGGTACTCAATGACTCCCTGTATAATCATTGTGCCAAGAAAATATCCTGCTTGATGACTTCCATCAATATACATAGATTCAAGTTTTGACTTTAGTTCGAAAGAAACAACACCTGTCTCTAATGCGTTATTGGCTTGTTTTCGTGTAGCCTCATCAAAAAGTGTCAGCCCCTTTTCTGTTTCGAGTGGAGTAACAGAGTTCTTTGTCTGACCTGCGTAGAGAGTCATCATTAACCTTCAATCTCCACACCCATACTTCTGGCCGTACCAGCAACCATTTTCTTAACTGCCTCAATGTCATCTGTATTCATATCTTTAGCTTTTTCTTCGGCAATTTGCGTTAGCTGAGAATCAGTCAGTTTTTTGGAAACTTTCTCGCTATTCGGCTTACCCGATCCTTTTTGAATGCCAAGTGCATTTCGGATTAAATCATCTGTGGGCTGGCTAACTACTCTAAAATCCATAGAACGATCGTCATAAACTGTGATGTGAGCTGTAACAGTGCCTTTCATGTCTCGTGTTTGTTCATTGAATGGAGTAACGAAATCCATCATATTAACTCCATATTGACCAAGCGTGCTGCCAACTGGCGGGCCCGCACTTGCTTTACCTGCTGGTATTTTGAGTTTCAAGTTTGCTTTTACTACTTTCTGTGCCATATAATTCCTTATTGATTGCAACCGAAGCTTGTTGCGCTAAATAATATGTGTAACGTAGCTTACTATAACAAAGATCACCTCTGTTGTCTAGTGTAACCACTAAAGGTTCCATCAACCATTGTATTTAGAATCTCAGAAACTTCACTGAATGACAGATTTCCAGTGGCGTGATCTGCAAAAATTGACTCAGCAGGTGTGTAAAGCCTCACTCTGTGATCCCATTTGGCGGTTCCACCTTCTAACACAGCTAAGACGTAGGTAAGGCCAAACTTATGGTAAGATTCACCAATATTTCTTCGCTCAATATCCAGATTGTCGTCTATCATGTTGTCCATCCACTCAAAAATCAGATGTTCTTCTGGATTCGGTAGTTTTTCCATTTCTATACCCTTTTTACTTGTAAACTATCTAGTTCAACTGGTGTTTCACGACCAAACATATTAACAAGTACTTTTAATTTGCCTTTTTGGGCATCAATTTCGTTTATCGTGCCATCAAATCCCTTAAATGGTCCGTCAATAATATTTACAACCTCTCCCTCACGATAGTCGATTTTGTGTTTTGGTTCAGCACGACCCATTCGCTTTAGGATTTTTTCAACTTCTGCTTCACTAACTGGACTTGGATTTGTGCCAGTTCCTACAAACCCGGTTACCCCCGGAGTATTCCTAACAATATACCAAGCATCTTCGGTCAGTTTCATCTGAACTATAACATACCCTTGAAATATTCGCTTTTCTACTACCTTACGTTTGCCATTTTTGACTTCAATCATTTTTTCTTTAGGCACTAATACCTGAAAAATTTTGTCTTTCATATCCAGGCTGTCAGCTCGTTGCCTGATGCTCTCTGCAACCTTTTCTTCATAACCACTATAAGTATGAATTGCGTACCAATGTTTTGTTGTGTCATATCTCTTACTCATTTTAATAATACCTCTTGAAATAGTTTACTTAATCCAAAATCGACAATTGCGATAAAAACGCCAAATCCAATAGCGAAAACAAAAACAGCGATCGTGAGTTGAAATGTTTCTTTTCTGCCAGGCCATGAAACTAACTTAAGTTCACGCCAACTTGCTATAAAATAATCTATTAATAGAATTTTGCGCAAGACTCTACCAATAAATCTTACTGGTCGGAGTTTAAATGGCTTCAGCAAAAATCGAAAAGGCCTAAAAAGCTTCTTGATGACACTCCATATTTTGGAAAAAAAATTTCCAACCGCAGTGGGTTTTTTAAATCTTGGCGATTTCTTGCTTTTTTTACTTGGTAGCTTTCTAGTTCTTGCCACTGCCTGCTTAGCCTCCTAAATTTAACAAACCTACTATTAATAGTAGGTCAAACATGTCAATAATACTACTTACATATGTCATTGTCAATGATGCTCTATGCTTAAATTTGGAATTAATATTGTAAATAACGAGCCCTTATTTAATTCGCTCTGAACATTAATCTCAGCATGTATTAACTTTGCTAGCTTTAAAGTTATATATAAACCTAAACCAGTGCCATTACTTTGTCTTGTTCTGAAATCTTCAGACCTAAAGAATTTATTGAATATTTTTGTTTGATCATTCCTGCTAATGCCAATACCTGTATCTCTGATATAAAACTGCACCCCTTTAACATGAGGTTTAGCACCAATCGTAACACTGCCTTCAGTTGTGTACTTTATGGCGTTAGTAATAAAATTTTGCAATACTTCACCAAGATAAAGTTTACTTGTATTAAGTAGTTCTAGATTCGGCGCTAATTCTAGATGTAGTTTTAGACCTTTTGCTTCTATCTGAGGCTGATAATTCTTTGAGATATCTAATATAAACTGATGTACATTTATACTTTCGATATTAACTTTAAGCTTGTTTTGTTCAGCTCTCGATAAGGTTGATAAGTCGTTTATTAAGTCACTCAAAAAGACTATCTGCTGATGGGCTTGCTTTAATGCATCTAATATTGATGGATTGTTGCCAAACTTTTCCGCAAGCACTAAAGCGTTGCTTATGTTTCCTTCAGCTATTGTAATCGGAGTTCTTAGCTCATGACTCGCGACACTTGTAAACTCTGCCTGTTCTTCCTCTAGTGATTTTTCATGAGTAATGTCACGAATCAAGACAACATGCCCCTTTGTTCCATTTATACCGTAGCCTAATCTAACAGGCGCAATACTAAGATATACGTTAATCTGGCTACCATCTGGATAGCTAAGCACCAAATCCCTATTTGAATACTGTGTCTTTAGGCTGTTTATAAGTTCTACTAGATTTATTGGTTGACCATTTTTATCTTGTAGTTTAAGAACCTGGCTTATACTCTTGTTAGTAATAGCAGTATTTATATTGATGATATTTAGAGCCGCTCCATTATATATAGCTACATTCATCTGATCATCAATGGCAATAACGCCATCTGCCATGCTGTTAATCAAGCTACTTAATCGTTCATGCTCTAGCGAGCCACGTTTTGGTGTCAACTGTTTTGCTTCGTCGTTCACATATATATTATTGCATAATTGTTATGTTTGCAGAATTATATCTGGTGAATAATTCGCCATTAGTTTACGAATCAATTTATAATTTGGAACATGGCTTTCAACTAAAGCCCAAAATTGACTTCCGTGATTCATGTGAACAGTATGTGACAATTCATGGTAGATGACGTAATCAATAAACTGCCAAGGTAGTTGAATCAAGAAGAGATTAAATGTCATATTTTTCTCGCTCGTACAACTTCCCCACCTACTTCGAAGTCTACGCACCTCAATTCGATTAACATCGTATTCACCAGTTTTAGCTAGCTGTCTTACTCTTGGTACTAGCAATTGTTCTGCCTGCATTTGAAGAATCTTTATGACTCGTTCTTTAATCTTCTTCTGAACATCATCCGAACTAATATCTTTATCGATAGGAACATTAACAGTTAAAATACCAGCGATAAATTTTGAACTAATTCTACTGGATTCAGTTAATTTCACTAATAGACGCAGATCTTTGCCAAAAACAGTGCCATTTCTTAGAATGACTGCCTGTCGCCTGTTCTGATTTATCCATTCCGTGCGTTGTTTAATGTAAGATATCGCTGATGAGTACGGAACCCAAGTTGGTAATGACACTCGTACATGAGAACCAACGATTCTAACTTTAATATTCTTTGCATCTCTTCGTTTAGTAAAAGTAACATCACCGATGTCATCAAAGTATATAGTTTTACTAGCCATCAATTACCGAATTGCAATATTTCGTCTACTATCGCCATTATAGGAGTTTGGAACTAGATTCACTAAGCCAGGCTTTGCTACATTAGGTGATACGTTTTCCGTACGAATCAACTTTAGATCATATAGTTTTTTGATTATGGCACTCCTTTGCATTTGGAACGAATGTTTGCCACTCAATACTATGTAATCCTCGTCATGCCCTGGGTTCTGCATCCTTGAACTTATGCTATCAAACATCGGTCGATCTATCGGTTGAGCAACTTTGTCCTCTGTCTTACGTCTATCTCTCTGTGATGCACGTGCAAAAGAGCTGTCTGCATCTATTTGAAGCCAAACAAGCATACTTTCGGCCTTCTTTTTTCTAGCAATATCTCGTAAAATGCGTCTTTGGGACTTTTTTATTGCATTTGTATCAAAAATAACAGAGACTCCTGCATCTAAAAACTCCTCAGTCATGTACTCCATTAACTGATCAACAATTTCGTTCTCGGCACGATCAAATCTAGGATTCTCGAATAACTGATATCGAATTTTGTCTGCATGAACATGCGCAGATTGAATAGTGTCTCTCAGATTTTTTGCTAAGTACGACTTACCTGAACCAGGATAGCCATATAGCATAAATAAAGTAGGCTTAGTTAACTCTAATTTTGCCATGTACTATATTGTATAACAGATATGCCATATTTTGAAAAGTATCATCAGGATGTAGATTATAAAATAATGACAAAATTTAACGCATAATGTATAATTACCTCTGTTCTTTTATAGACATAGGGGTGTAGCTCAGCTGGCCAGAGCACAGGTCTCCAAAACCTGGTGTCGGGGGTTCAAGTCCCTCCACCCCTGCCAAACTTACAAGAAGCTATTATCCTGATCGAACTGATCTGTAAAATTTAGACAAGTATCGTTTCCTTCAATATGTTATAGGGTCAGGTGTATTTCATATCTAATAACACATTCTTCTATTATTTTTCAGTTAGTAAAGTTCAAGTTTTACCAAATTTTTGTATTTACAAAGAATCCTAATGCTTATCTGAGTATGCTAAACTTATTTCATGAATACAGTTAAAATGAAAAAGATTAGCACTATCAAAATAGATAAACAAATGTCATACGTTTTAACTCTACAGATGATATTTTATTCTTTATTGGAGCTATCACCAGGATTACGTTACCGACAATATCAGTGTCAACAGTTGGGTCACCCACCTATAACATACATAAATACAATTATTATTCACGAGTTACTGCATGGTTGGATTTTTTGTTAGCTAAAGGCTAAACCAAAATTTGATATTAGTATAGCCGGATTTAATGCCGATTGCGTACGCTACTTCAAACAAGATGCTCTCAATTCCCTCAATGCTAGTCGTTGCATATTTACCTTCTTCGTATTATCTTGTTTCTTCATCTCGCTCGCTATATTATTTCCTGAGCATCAGCAAATTGCGCTATTAGGTTTTCAAGAGTAACTTTACAGGGCTGTTGGCGACTTATGGATAGCGTCCAAGCTATATAGATATCTAAGATTTCCGGATGTACTTCTTAAAGACACAAAGGCAGGCATAAAGTGTATTCTTCAAACCACCAAGCTCAGGAGTTAGCAAAACCGCTTTTATTTCCAGTGACTCTAGGAGACTGGAGTTTGGAAAACTGTGGGCAATTACAAGTTTGTGGCTGCTTGGATTTCAAATTCTAATTCCATAATTTTACCTATAGTTGGTTTTAATGAAAACATCAAGCTGGGATATGGCAGAGTATATATTTTCCAAGTATTTAGCAACAGCAACGGAACGATTAATGGCGCGACATTGAACTTAGCTGCTCCAATAATCATGAAGCAGCAATCACCCTGTTGTTTAGGATGTTTGAAAAGCTTAGATTCAGAAAAATATAATTCTGTAATTGCTACAGTCAATGAAATTTGAGACCGAGAAATCGCAATCTTCGCCATTGATGATGGATTTTGAATATTCGCTAGGCCATACAAGTGGGATAACTATTGTCTAAATTCTAGATCCAAACGCAACCTGCCTTAAGTCCTGGCCGTTTTGTGGGATTAGTTGCAAGCCAATAATCATCACCATAAAAAGCGAAGACCCTTTCATAGTGACTCAGCTATGCATATATCTTCATGATATCATCTAACTCTGCTGGATCAAAGTCTGATTGGTTGTTCTTCAGAAAACCCTTCCTTTACCCCTGCCAACTTTTTGGGTAAAGAACCGAAACTGCTACACTCAGAACTAGCGAAAGTTACGAAAAAGTCGCATTTGGGGTGGTTTTACACTAGCAAATTTCCCGTTTGGTTTGTTATAATTGTTGAATGACCATGGCTTTTGATAAACGTGCAATCCCTACAGAACGATGGAAAAGGCGTCATAGAGACTGTATTGAAGACGGTAGTTTTAATGGAGAACGTGGACGTACGTACGATGAGAAAGCTACACTTGTTAAATCCTGTTGAAATATTATGAATCCGAAAGAAGTAGGGTCCGCTTATACAATTATGTTCTTTGCTGATGTCGAGGTTGTTGAAGAAAATGTAGTGACAGTTAGAGCATTGAGTTTATAGAGGCCTGGCCCAATAAATCATTAGTAAATATGATTCCACTTCTTTCGTAATAGATCTCCTGAAAATTTTATCGGTTCAGCAAACGAACAATTCCAAAGGTAAATAGTTGTTTTTGGTTTGTGCTACTTCGAGATATTTATAAAGTAGGCATGTTTGCGTTCCTTTACTACGAGCGGTGGTGCGATGTTAGACTGAAGAGCTTGAGCCAGCATTAATAGACGTCCAGTACGACCATTGCCATCACTAAAGGATGAATTTGTTCGAACTTTGCATGAAAATGAGCTATTTTCGAGATGATACTTTCTTTGCTTTTACTATTATCTTCCTAATGCTTTTCTGCTAAGCGTAGGAACCTTCTTGCCAATTTGCAGGCGGTACATTTGCCCCCATGATCCTGACAGTGTGCTTCCTAAGATGACCTGCATCACCTACAATCCGTTCATTAATCTAAGGTGTAGATTAAGCGGTAAATCTTCACCAATTATGAATCTCTCGTGGCTGCAAGCTTACATCAAGCAACCAGTACAAACAGATTAGTTGATTTTTTTGCTTCAGCTGCTCAATATGCGTCGATTAAGATAGTACTGCTTGCCGTCGAATAGTACGTCGTTAACATCAACTAACGTCATGGTATTACTGCCCTCGATAGTATTCGTGTGGTATGTCAAATGCAGTGTAAGGTATTCGGAGATCTTTATCTGAGATAATTTGTTGGGCGGTTAAAGATTGAGCAAGAGCCGTTGTCGACTTTGTTAGGCTTCATCTTTAGATACCTCAGTTGCTCCTGCTATTTGAATGTAAAGTAAATTGATTCGGTCTCGTGCCTTGGCCTAGGGCACGACCGTTAATCAAGCATTGAGCGCAGGAAAAGATACACCTAACGGCTGCAAGCTGTTCTTGCGACCAGGAACTAAGTTTCAAAATCTGTTTTAGCTCTCGTAGTTCTAGAACATTATTCACTATATGTATAGTACCATTTGACGAATATCTATAGCGATGGTTTTTTACAACACTTTTACGAGGTGCCACCCCTATTAAAGTTCTATAGTCGTACTGTAACTGCTGCCATATCGGATTTGATGCCCCTTAGACCAGAACATTATTTGTGATGCTTTTAGTAAAGTTTTTTCATACATAAAAACACAATCATTGATGATATACTGTATTTATTGAAAATCATGGGGGGACTATGGATAAGTTAGCTACTAGATACGGAAAAATATCTTCAAAACATCAAAACATGGTTCGTGGATGTTTGGTTGCATTATTTTTTGGCGTAATAGGTGTAATAGTTTTGCTCAGTACTTTTGCTGATAGCGCAACGGTATCGGGAGTTGTTTTTTATGATTATAACGGTAATGGTAAGCGAGATAATGTCCAAACAATCAATAACTCTATTGCAACAGACTTAGGTGCCAAAGATATTACAGTAAAAGGCTTTGATTCTGATGGGCAATTATGTGGGGCGCAAAAAACTAACTCAAATGGCGAATACGCTCTTAATATGGGTACCTGTACTTCCACGCAGTTTCGTATTGAATTTTCTGATATTCCAGCAAGTACGTATCCATCACAATTAGGGGAAGATAATCAATCTACAACACAGTTCGTTGCTTCAGGAGGTGTAGCAAACCTAGGGATCAATCGACCTGACGAATTCTGCCAAAATAATCCAAATTTAGTTACTTCATGCTATAGCTTCGGAAATATTGCCGACAGCAATACTAATAATGATACGCTGGTGGGTTTCCCATTCAACATCTCTGGCACTACTACCCCGCCCATGCAACTTGGTAAAGTTGGTCTGGTAGGATCAACATGGGGGTTGGCATACAGACGGTCAACGCAAACGTTATATAGTGGGGCGTTTATGAAAAGACATGCTGATTTTGGTCCAGGTGGTTCCGGTGCAATATATGCTTCTCCTGTCCCCGATTCTGGAACAGGCTCTACTGCTCCAATTCATGTGGCTACAATACCAGACACAGGCACAGATCCACATCCTATCAGCAATACAAACTGCGATTCACGAGATGGACAGCAAAGCCAGAATACAAACTTATGTTGGGCTCGTGATGAATTTTCGTTCAGCACAATTAACAAGCGCGGACTAGGTGGTCTGGCATTATTTTCGGATCCAGATAATACATCTAATGATTCATTATTAACTATAAATCTAAATAACAGAAAAATATATAAAGTATCCAACTTAGATACTACAAAGAGTGTAAGTGAGTATAATTTGCCTCTTAACCTACCGAATAGTGGCGCTGACGCATTACCTGAAGGTAGCGCATCAGGTCAGCACCAGCCTTGCACTCTTTCTGATGTTAGGCCTTTTGCTGTAACTGTTTACCAAGGCACAGGTTACGTTGGCATGACCTGCTCAGCACAAACTAGCAGAAATCAATCCGATCTACGAGCATACGTATACAGCTTTATTCCACAAACCATGACATTTTCAACAGCTCCGACATTAGAATTTCCATTGAATTATGGTCGCTCTTGTTCAAATGGCAACAACAACACTGGTTGTTGGCAACGAGCCAACTGGCTTCCTTGGATAGATTCATTTGATGATCCGTTAGTCAATGATGGTCAGCCCCCTATGGGAAATGGAGTCAAGATCTTAACCGCACCGCAACCAATTTTGACTGATATTACATTTGGATCAAATGGTAGTATGACAATAGGGTTACGCGATCGATACGGTGATCAAATGGGCTACCAAGCTTTTAATACCAACAATACCGACAATACTCTATATATAGCCACCAGTACAGGCGACTTATTACGTGCTTGCTCAGTAAATGGAAAATTTACTTTAGAAAATGCCGGCCTCTGCGATGGTAAAGGTCCTGGAAGTAGTGGAGTACATGCAGTTGTTGATAGTTTACCTCAAGGACCTGGTGATTTTGAGTTCTACAATTTCGACTTCTATGCAGATGATAACGATAATCCGTTATTTCATGACGAGGGGGCTCAGGGTGGCTTAGCGCAAGTACCAGGATTTAGTTCTATTGTAAGCTCAGCTATGAACCCATTGAGAGGCATTCCGGATGGAATATGGAGTGGAGGCCTACGTTGGTACAATAGCGATAATGGAACAAAAAATAATGCTTACCGTTTATATCAGAGTGATTACCAGAATGCCGTAGCTGGAACACCATACTTCGGTAAAGCCAATGGTATTGGTGATATTGAGGCTATTTGTAAAATGGCTCCGATCGAGGTGGGCAACTTAGTTTGGAACGATAAAAACTCCAATGGCATTCAAGATGCAGGCGAGCCAGTTATCCCTGGTGTCACCGTAAGCTTACTTGATAATGCTAATAATGTACTGGCAACTGCTATAACAGATTCCAATGGGAATTATATCTTTTCTAATCGAGTTCAAGATGAAGATGGTAATACCATGAACAGTTCAAGTAGCCATATATACGGCGTATCTGGATTAACTACTAATACACAAGGGTTTAGATTAGAATTGAGAAATGAATCAGATTATATGACACAAGACCGGCTGAACGGACTTTACCTAACAACAGCAGATTCTAGGATTAACGATGGTAACTCACAGAACGATTCAAATGCCGTAACTTTAAGTTTGCAGACCCCCCTATCTGCATCAAATCCAGCAGTTGTAACATTTGATACCGGACCAAGTGGTGCTAATAATCACACACTAGATTTCGGGTTTACTACTGCTTCTATAGTAAATCCCCCTGTTCAGGATTCAGAAACAACAAATCCTACTACAACCACACCTAATTCCACAGAAAATACAACAAGCTCTCCTGTACCTCAGTCAAGCACTAATCAAGTAAAGAATAAGCCAGCGACTATATTTGCTAACACCGGGCAAGTACTTATTGCTAGCATGTTAACCGCAATTGTACTTATTAGTTGTGGAGTTGGGGTGTTTGTGTGGGTTCGTAGAGGTAATAATAAATAAAGACAATATCTGTTATTATCCCAATGAAACTATGACATTATTTGCATTGCCTGATATGTATAGCATCAGTCCGATACTCAACAATATCAGCAAGCACAGCACAATAAATAGGCGTTTTTCGTTCACTTAGTATCCTTCTTCTGAAGCTCAGCAATTACCACGAGCCTATCCTTAGGGTTCCAAAGTGGTGTGCAGGTATATAATGTTAATCTTGGTTGTTCCGTTGGATGCAAAACATCAGTTTGCGAGGTTTTAACAGTCTTGGTCTCAATAACTTTATACATATATGTATGGCCACTCCAGGTAACACCAATGGTGTCTCCTATGGTTATCTTGTTAAGAAAGTAAAAAGTACCCTTAGGTTTATTATATGTAAAACGATGTCCTGCCAAAACAGTATTTCCGCCTTTATCTGGTGTGCTACCACCAGGCCATCGCCAAACACCTTGTCTTAATGCTTTGATAGAGTTTTGCCCTTCAATAATTGGCTCGTCTAACAACATAGAAGGTACGGTTAAGGTATTAGGAGTGCTCTTGTTTGCTATGGAAGTAGCTACATTACTAACATTATTGGTAGGTTTATTGCTATCAACCCTTTGCTTTATGGTTTCCTCAAGCAGTTTTTGCGTGCCAGAATTAATATTATTAGAATAGATAAGTTGTGGCATCAAAGGCACTAGGATGATATAGGTATTAATAACTATTAAAACGGCCAATAGGCAATTATTGACAATACGTAACTTATTTGTGGTTTTTAAATGTAGTTCTTGGTATTGGACTTTACTACTATTATCTAATGGACTTAATGATAAATTAATATCTGTTGCATCTGTTTCATTATTAATATTGTCGTGCTGGTCCGTTAATTGTTTGGTAAATAGTGACATGGTAGCACAGATTATTATATCTTAGTCTAAATCGAATGTAATCAAGTTTGTGTTAATATTGATAATCTCTAATTCAGTGCCTACGGTTTAGTATTGTATATCTATTTTTTCTTACTTTTTGATTTCTTTACGTTTGATGAGTTACTGACTAAAAATTCATCAAACGTCATTGACGAATTCCAGTATTCCTGTGCCATTTTCATTTGTTCACCTAGAATACGGACTTGGGTAATACTAGATGAGATTCCGATCATAAGCCAAAGAATATATAAGCCAGCTCTATCACGTATCATTGTGTATACCGTACCATTTGCTAGGTCACCAAAGCTAGCTCCATTGAATACTAGCAATAGACCATAAATTATCATTGACGCCCCGAAGAATGATGACGCCACAATTAACAAGATCATTGGCAATCCACCAACAAAAGCGAATAATCCAAAAACAGCACCTAGAGCTGTGCCAGCAATCAGAACTAGCCAATTCCAGTCAAGATTAAACAAACCTAGAATCGCAGCTGCGATAGAAAACCCTAAACCTGCGAAAGCTAAAATAACCGCAAAAGAATAAAAGAAATATGCCAAAAATGCAAAAAGTATCGCTACACAAAATCCAACAACCCAACCAAGTAATGTACTCAAGAAACCATCCCCAGTTACACCAGAAATAAGACCAGCACCTGCTGAAAATCCAACGAAGAATCCAACAAATGGGAACATTATCCGCAGTAAGTTACCACCCTGGAAAGCGAACAGCGCTCCAATTAATATCGCAAATATCCCTACTAGTATTTCACCAAAACCCATGTACGCCTCCTTTATTATTATTAAGTACAATTATACATTAGCATGTGAATTTCTCATATATTTTGTAGTCTAGATAATCTTAAAATAGCCTTGATAGTGTGAGCTACCAAGGCTAAATGTAATATACGGCGATTATCTTAAGCCAAGTTTTTTTGTGCATGCTGGCCACTGCCCCCAGCCACTACGAGCTTGTAGAATTTGTGCACGATGTATCTGTTCTTCTCGTGAGTTTTGATGTGGCAAGCCTGTTCCGCCAACGGCTCTCCATGTTGAAGCCGTAAACTGAAGGCCACCATAATATCCATTTCCGGTATTAATTGACCAGTTTCCGCCAGACTCGCAACGAGCTAAATTATCCCAAACACTTCCAGTAGTCACTGGAGAAGCTTGAGTCGTTTGCTTTGTTACTTGACGTTTCCTGGCTTTCGTATTTTTTGGCGTAGTCTTACGGACTGATGTATTTACTCTGTTTGTGGTCGTTACAACATTTGAGTTAGTAGGTTGTTTACGACTTACTAATTGTTCGTTTGCAGTTGGTATTCTAATCTTATCTCCCGGATGTATAACATCTGGGTCATTAATTTGAATGTTAGCATCATAAAGACGCGAATACGTGGTTTCGTATTTCTTGGCAATTTTTGATAAATTATCGCCCTTTTGTACTTCCACAACAACTGGTTCTGGTTGTGTAGTTTGCTCTTGTGCTACAGGATTATTCGCTTCCTGAGCCTTAACAGCAGGTTTATTGACAAACCAAATATAGCTCGCCACAAATAAGCCCGCAATTATTACGGATTTCCGCATTTATTCCTCCTTATACCTTTTGAAGTACCCTCGTATGATCACTAATATTTTTTCTTTGTCATTTGGGGTAATTGGTGTACTTTTTCCTCACATAAAAAAGACACAAATTCTATCATACTTGTTGTGTATATATTGTCAAGCCTTACAGAGTAGAATTTGTGTTGTAATAAATATAACTGGATCTTTAGATTTATGGTTACCGTTTTTTGGCTTTGACTTCGTTTCTTCCTAAATTCTTTTTTGTTTCCACAAATAAAACATGTTTTCTAAGCTTTGGATCGTATTTACGTAATTCTAATTTATCAGGCGTATTCTGATGATTCTTCTTTGTGTAATAGTTTCTATTGCCTGATTCTTCTGACACTAAGCCAATTACTTTACGTTTTGCTGATTTTTTTGCCATTTGATTGTACCTCGCTCTTTTTAGGCATTATTATTGATAATACTATATATCCAAATATCCCAGGAAACACGCCAGTTACTATCGTTAGTAATGCGTACCCGGCACGTATCAAAGTTGGATCTAAATCGAAATATTCAGCTATCCCTGAACAAACACCATCGAGTTTTTTGTCATCCTCGGATTTGTATAAATATTTCTTCATTTTGAATATTTTACCAGAAGATTACTCTCTTTTCAAGAATATGCATCTTGGGTAATTTCACTACAAACTTCTGCTACCTACATGCTATTATTCTAATAGTTATGCTTATTTACAACCAGCTGGGTTGCCCGTGTCTAAGTTAAGGCCCGTTTCTAGTACTTTATTACCAGATCTATAATTTGAGTCTGTTGTATTGCTACTACTCCAACCACCAGTTGGCCCGCCAAACAACGGTGGCCATTGAGAACGCTCAAACCACACACCATACTTACCTACACATTTATTAAAGTAGTTACTGAAGGAATTATTTAATACTTTGACACCCTTTACGTAGTAACCACCAACACCATTACCGCCCTTTTCGGGAGGCTTAACCTCTGGATGACGGTCATATGCATATATTGTAAAGCCACCACCGCTTATCAAGTTGTTTGAAATTTCATAGTTGTTAACATTATTCGATACATTCCAAATAGCCATGACACTATTAAGGCCCCCACCTTCGACATGAGTATCACCCGGCCGGATGAATACATTAAAAGTATTCCTCCTGATAATACCGTTTGAGGTGCCTTGGGTCTGGTATCCGTCTATGTGTCCATTTGCTGCTCCCTCGGTAAAGTCATGCAAATAGCTATCTTCTATAATAGAATCACTGGCTGTGTTTGGGTATTTACTCGGATAATCGCTACCGGGTGCAGAGTACCAGCTAAATATACCGTCGCTGGCATTATGGCAATTAACTTTTTTTACAATCATACTGTACTTCAGTGTTTTGCCTTTTACGCCTAGATTAAATATACATGCATGAGTTTTGTTCATGCCGTCCAATTCTACTTGTTCGATAGTGGCACTAGCGTCATCTAATATCTTAATAACACCAGACCCCCCTTTAGTTGGACCTCCAGCGTCATATGATACTTTACTATTTTTTATAGTTACATTTTGTGCAGTTATATTCAAACTGCCTTTTACTTCTTTACATTCAATCGTTGTATTTTCTGTTTTTATGGTTGTTATGGATGCTATAGATGAACCTAGAGGCGTCAAGCCATTAGGACACTCAGACATATTAACTCCAGTATTGTTGGGACCCGGCCAACCACACTTCTCAAGATTGTCCCATAGGTATTTACCTCCTTTTGAACAATTCTCTGAAGTGGCGCTATCACCAAAAAGTACATATTTCCCACCTGATGCCGTTGAGTCTAAACTAATATTTGCTCCTACAGTACTTCCGTCTTCTGTTTCTAATGAAATGTATGAGCTAGAAGCCCTCGAGATAACTAGTATCAATGTTCCAATTGTAGCAATCACTCCAATGACTAACATTGGTCTACGGAATCGAAAGATAGTTTGTCTCATTTTACTACTTTAACATAAGAGCAAATAAACTATTATGTACAGTGCCGATCATTTAACATAATTATGTCGATGCTTCGCTATTGCTAAGATATAATCATTATCCGGAAACTGCAAAATATGACAGTGCAACCATTACATCCTGAAAAAGTTTGGTTGTGGAGCCGTTGCCGGGACTTGAACCCGGGACCCCTTCCTTACCATGGAAGTGCTCTACCACTGAGCTACAACGGCATACGCCTGGATAATTTTATCAAACTAGGGGATAAAATACGAATAGTCACTTTCTTTCGTAGCTAAACCTAGCGATGTTACGGTTTTTAGCCCAAATAAGGCTAGTTGGTTTGCTGAAACATATTCGGTTTGACTTCCGATTTCCTCCTTTGAACTTTGTGAGTTTTCGCGATAATTAACAAGACGTGGAGTAAAGAGATTATTCTCGTTTGATATTATCGAATACATTTGGCTTTCATGCGGTTGTAATGGTTTACTGATTGTTCCGTGGGGCAACATCATCGTCGGATCTAATCCTAAAAACCTATTTTCATCGCAATATTCCTTAACCGAATCTATTGCATGATCTTTACTATGATTATAGGTAATGAATTCAGCTTCAGTACCAACGTACACTCTAAACCAGTCTCCCTCAATATTTGTTCTCATGTAACATAAGAATTATATATTCAACAGTAAGCTTCTAGCAATCCTATTTAAATATTTACAACAATCAAATTACACTACACGATTTGTGAGTTCATCTTTGTTGTGCTTCGATTTTCGATTGATACATAGACACTTTACTTGTTGACTTTGAATATTCATCGAGCTCATTTAAGAAGATTTTGGTAGACAATGCTACAGCACCGACCCCTACGGAAACACATATTGCTCCGTTAACAATATCTCCCTCTACGCTGAGTACTGCACCTGCACCGATCATCGTTGCGTTGGTGATGATTATACCTAAACTCGTCAACATTACTCTTCTGTCAGTTTTAGTGGATTCTTGCCAGAACTCTAATCCGTCCTCTGGGTATTCAAAATCCCATTTCCTGCTTTTTTGACTCATAAATAGTAACTCGCAAGCATCATAATTAGTAGTGGTGCAGGGAGAGGGATTCGAACCCCCGAAGGCATATGCCAGCAGATTTACAGTCTGCCGTGTTTGACCGCTTCACTATCCCTGCAATTTGACTAACAGGTGTTAGTCAAAGAACACCGACCTGACTCTCCTCAGGATATTTAGGTATTCTCGCATTATACCTAAATGGAGCCGGCAGAGGGATTCGAACCCACGACCTACGGTTTACAAAACCGTCGCTCTAACCAACTGAGCTATGCCGGCAAAATACATCATCACTTGTTGACAGATTATTAATGTACTCGAAGAATTTTATCAGAACAGAGGTTAAATTACAACTCTGCGCTTATGTCTGATGACCTTTTTCGGTTTACCACTTGGGACAACTAGTTTATCTAGCCTTTTTTGAATTTTATCTGCGTCTTCTTCGCGATTACGACTCTCATAGGCACGATGCAGTAAAGTTAATGATTCTTTGTTTGGTTCTAACTCTACGGCCTTCTCTAGTTCTTGAAACATCAACTTATCATTACCGAGCTTTTCTTGAACTTTAGCGTACGCAATATGTCTAGTAGCAAGTCCATCTTCTAATTTTAGTGCCTGCTCGAAGGCCGCGCCAGCTTTGTCGTAATGTTCCGTTTCGTAATATATAAGACCAAGGTTATGTAAACTTGATGGCGATGTCTCGATACTTGAAGCAATCTCAAAGCAATCAATCGCATCTTTATACTCTTTTTGTTTTGCATACAATATTCCAAGCCGATTATATGCCGCAGCATTTTTTTCATCGATCCTTAGTATCAATAATAAAGCTTTCTCGGCACGCAAGAACCTGTTTTCACGCATCCCTTGATGAGCAACATTCCAAAGTTGACCCAGTCGATTAGAAAGCTTTGTTGGTAGTTGAACTATGTCATCTTCATAATGGCTAGCACTGCGGTAAGTCAGAAACCCAAAAAATCCAAGCAATATTAAAGCAAACATCTATTTGTATTATACTACACTAGATTGCTAAGGTTAAGTTTGTTAAAAGTATTTTAGGGTTAGCATTATGTTGTATGTCTTGTAACCCAAAGTATGATTGCTTGTATATTTTCAACCATCTTTTAGCTTGTTCGTTAGGCAAGGTAGTTTTGTTTACACTTTGCATAAATGCAGAATAACTAATAATCTTAAGTGCTTCCAAGAAGGTTTCTATTGAATTTAAGTGTTCATTTAAAGATGCTAGCTGGGTGTATTTGTCTCCCTTTAAGAAGTTCTTGACAGATTCGATTGATTCAAGCAAAGGATGGTCGGCTTTTTGCAATATGGACGCAATCAGCCCAATCCGTCCCCTGGCAATTATCTGAGCTCTAGAAATCTCATCTTCATTATAGTCGCTAGAAAAATATGAATGAATCTTTGAGGTCGAGACTTCCGATAGTTGCAGTCTTTCAATGCGCGAAAGGATAGTAGGCAACAAACCACTTGTAGAAGTGGCTGTCAGTATTATCATAGAATGACTAGGCGGTTCTTCTACTATCTTTAACAACGCGTTTTGAGCGTCTGTATGCATCTTATGTGCATCCTCAATTATCAAAACCCTAGCAACCTGTTTATCAGACTTAATCCTTAGCTTAAAAAAAGCATGTATTTCACGAACCTGATCAATAGTTACCATGTTCTTATTCTCTTCTGGAGATATTATTTTCATATGTTGACTTTCAAAGTCAGGTGAATTGCCCAGAACCTTGTACGCAATATATTTAGCGACATGCATTTTACCGAATCCTATCGGTGCGAATATCCCAAGTCCATGAGGGGGTTTACTGCATATACTTCTTATTGAAGATTGCGTATTTGCACTTAGTAGAATTTTCATAGATCCATTATATCTTTAAACTCACTGGGTAGTGGTGCTTTAAAAACTTGTCTGTGCTTATTTGGCAAAGTTAACTCTAGTTCCTTGGCGTGTAGCATTAATCTGGAATAATCCTCTCCACCATATAGTATGTCGCCAACAATCGGATAGCCAAGTTGTTTTAAGTGTACCCTTAACTGATGAGTTCTGCCAGTTTCAGGTTTAAGAATTATTGTTGAATGTAGGTTATTCGATTCAGTCACCTCGTAATTTGTTTGAGCTTCTTTACCATTTACGCCTACTCTGAATTGTTTAGGGCTTCGTGGATCGCGCTCTATTGGCATGTCGATTCTTGCTTTCTCGGGTTTTAAACCAGTCTTTATTACTGCTACATATGTTTTTTTGACTTTTCTTTGGGCAAATTGTTTTTGAAGCCACTTTTGTGATTCTTGATTTTTTGCACAAATCATCACACCAGATGTAGCTCTGTCTAGGCGGTGGACTATACCCGCCCTTTCTCCTTCGAGTCCGTCAATTTTATTTGCAATATATGTTGCCACTGTAGCTTCTGGATTATACGAGCCTTTACTGTGACTTAACACCCCCACTGGTTTATTTATTACCAGACAGTCATGATCTTCATAGATAATTGGTATATTTATATCATCAATCCGCCCATCAGATTCTTCAAAATCAATCAAGACTAAGTCGCTATTCTTGAGCATATATCCAGCCTTATAGCGCTGATTATTAACCAAGATCTTGCCATTATCTAAAAGTTTTCTTATGTAGCTCCTAGATAAATTTGGAAATTGTTGTTGCAGTGCAATGTCAAGTCGGACACTTGAATCAGCTTTATATTCCCATTTCTTCATTTATATTTTTTCAATTTCTTCTATTTTATCAACTTCAATAGGCGACAATAGCTGTCTGATCTGTTTTAATTCTGGTGTCATACCTCTGAAGTTTAAAGTTTTGTGCATACAGTTATTTGCTCCTTAAGCCAACAGCTTTTTGTAGCTTAAATAGTACTGTGTTTGCCTGCTTATTCATAACCTTTTCGGATTTTTCTAACTTACTGATCAAGGCCGTTTCGTCAACCAATGATAATTTTTGTTGAAAAGCTGATAAGAATATCACTACTTGCTCTGCTACATCTTGTTTTAATGCTCCGTATTGGGTTTGGCCTACGTATCTCTTTACCACTACATCTAGTTCTTCTCCTAGCAATAAGGCAAGAATTTGCAGTAAATTACTAATACCTGGTTGGTTAATGATGTCATAGTGAATTTTCCCAATACTGTCTGTAGTTGCGCTCATTACCTTTTTTCGTGCAAGTTCAGGGTTATCGCTTAAGAATATAACACCTTTACCAGTTTCATCAGATTTGCTCATTTTTTTGAGCGGGTCGTGTAGATCTTTAATCCTCAAGCCTTGATCGTTTCCAAACAGTTTGTGTTGATCTTTTACGGACTCAGGAATAGTGAAGATATTACCGAACTTACTATTAATTCTCTCTGCAATATCTCTGGTAAACTCAAGATGTTGAGATTGATCATCCCCTACTGGAACGAACCGAGCGTTATACAACAAAATATCAGACGCCATTAACACAGGATAGTCAAACAGACCAACACTTATTGAATCTTTACCTTTTGATTTATCCTTAAATTGAGTCATACGTGACATTTCACCAAATCCAGTAAAATTGTTCAGTATTACCGTTAGCTCGCTGTGAGCAGGCACAAAACTTTGTCTATAAATATGCACATTGTCGTCATTTAGTGGCAAGCCCGAAGCTACAAACTTTTTTAGAGTATTGATTGTTTGATCATATAGTCGATCGTATTGGATTTCTGTAGTAAAACTATGAAGGTCCGGTACAAATAAATTTATTTGATATTTACTAGAATTTTTTTTTGCCATGTCAATAATTGGAAGCATTGCTCCAAAATAATTTCCTAGCTGAGGTTCTTCATTTGACCTAATACCGGTTAAGACTACTGATTTACTCATAGATATAATTATACTTTATATTATGCAAAATACGGAACGTCAGACTGTGCTGATTCACTTCTTAGATTCTGTTCGTTCCGAATATCGTTCTTTTGTAGTTCTTCTATCAAAACCAGTAATTGCAGTACATACTCTTCTGCTGATCGAGAATCGGTTGGATCCATCTCAATCTTATGTTCGCTGAGTACTTCTCTAGCTAATCTGTTGTCTACTATCATATACATTCCTTTCAATTAAAATAACCGCCTTTGGCTAGGGCGGTTATATCAATTTTTGCTGAGTTTATTACTTAATACGCACTTTAGCAACCGCCATTTCTGAGCGATTAAACCAAAAAAATATGTAATCTAATATGCGCATCATCCTAGACCAAAATACACCGATAGTGACTAATTGTCAATATGTAGGTAAATAATATAGTCCGGTAACTATCGCTTAGTGAACTGGCGTTGTTTTCGGGCACCTTTGAGGCCGAACTTCTTGCGTTCTTTTTCCCTAGGGTCACGTCCAAGCATATCTGCGCGCTTTAAAGTACCCTTTAGGTCGCCGTTCATCGTAGCTAATGCACGTGCTATTCCGAGTCTTATGGCCTCAGCTTGTCCATTATGACCACCTCCACTAACTTTAGCACTTACATCAAACTTATTGATCTGATCAAGTAGCGCAAATGGTTTTTGAAGTTCTGATAATAATGTTTTACTGCCCGAAAAATAGTCTTCTGCAGATTTATCATTAATAGTAACTACCCCTTTTCCATTCATGATACGAACACGAGCAGTTGAGCTTTTTCGTCGTCCAAGTGCATAGAAATAACTGTTTTTTGTCATTATTTGGCTTCCTTAACGTTAACTTGCTTTGGCTTTTGAGCTGTATGCTGATGTTCGTTACCAGCATAAACCTTAAGTCTTGCTAATCGACCGGGACGCAATTTGTTGGCAGGAATCATTCCTCTCACGGCCTTGATGATTACATCTGCAGAATCCTTCTCTATCTTTTCATTTAGGGTCATCTGCTTTATTCCACCGGGATATCCAGAGTGTCGATAATACATTTTGTCCGTTAACTTCTTTCCTGTTACCTTTAGTGAATCACTATTGATCACAACCACATAATCACCGCAATCGATGTGAGGTGTATATTGCGGTTTTAGCTTTCCGGTCAAGATATTAGCTATTTGTGTTGATAAGCGACCAAGGGTTGCTTGACTTGCATTAATAACAAACCATTCTCTTTTTATGTCTGTTGGCTTTGCGCTATACGTCTTCATATTACTTCACCTCGTCTTTCTTCTTTGACTTTGAAGTGAGAGTCTTTGATTTAGCGTCATCCTTGGACTCTTTCTTTTCATCCAAAGATAGATCGTCTACAAAACTTACCTTTGCTAGTTGAGCATTATCTCCACGACGTAAACGTGTTCGCTCAATTCTCAAGTGACCACTGGTGCGATCGGTTAGGTTAGGCGCAATTGCATCAACTAATTTATTTGCAGTCTCTTTAGTCATTAATCTACTAACAACAAGACGTCGACTGTGCAAATCCCCCTTTTTTGCTTTAGTAATCAATTTTTCAACATAAGGAACAAGTTCCTTAGCTTTTGGTAATGTGGTTTCAATTGATTCTTGAACAATTAACGACTCAGCTAGACTTTTAATTAAAGCTTCGCGTTGATCACGTTCACGTCCAAATTTTCGACCTACGTATCCATGGCGATGCATAATTAAATCTCCAACTCCGCCATTTTATCTTTAACTTCGTCAAGAGCTTTTGCTCCAAATCCCTTTAGGTCTCGTAATTCAGCATCACCTAAACTTAACAAGTCCTTCAATGTATGTATATCGTTATTAACAAGTGCATTACTTGTGCGAGCCGTAAGATTGAGATCTTCGATGGGCGTCATCAACTCTGCACTGTCCTCAGAAGCTTCCTCCTCAACAGGTTGAGTTGCTACAAGACTGGGAGCAGCCTCAACTTTAGTTTGACCAGCAAGCGCAGTATATTGATTAACTAAAATGGCTGCAGCTTCTTCGAAAGCGTCCTTCGGAGTAATGCTTCCGTCTGTATCGATGACTAATATTAGTTTGTCAAGGTCGGTCATTTGGCCAACACGGGTGTTTTCAACTTTATATCGTACTCTTTGTACAGGACTAAAGATCGCGTCAACCGATATCATATCACTAGATTTTCGATGGGCTGTTTCGTCAACCGGGCGATAGCCACGACCTGTTTCAACCGTAATTTCAATGTTTAAACTAGTTTTAGGGTCGTCTATTGTGCAGATAATGTGATCAGCATTAACTATTTCTACATCAGCAGTAGCTTGAATATCTTTGGCCAATACTGGACCTTTTCCTGATTTCTTTATAGATAAGACCTGTGGTTCGTCTGAAAATACTTTGAAACGAACACCTTTAAGTGCCAACATAATATCAACAATATCTTCTTTGACTCCAGATACAGTTGTGAATTCATGTGTTGCTCCTTCAATCCTAAAGCCCGTTACCGCTGCGCCAGCAATACTTGAAAGAAGAACACGTCGTAAGCTGTTACCTAGTGTCATTCCATAGCCTGTATGTAATGGTTCGATTGCAAAAGTTGCACTTGTAGCAGAATGTTCATCAACTGACACTACTCCTGGTACATATATATTTTTTGACATCTTTGCCTCCTTATCGTGAGTAATACTCAACAATTAATTGCTCATTTATATCTGGTTCAACTTCATCACGTGTTGGAATACCGGTGATGCTTATTTTGAACTTCTTTCTATCTATAGTAAGCCATGAGGCTTCATTTTCTTGACCTCCTGGACTGACATCATCAATCTTCTTAAAATACTCGTTAGATTTGCTCGCTTCTCGAAGAACGATTTCATCACCAGGCTTAATACGGATTGAGGGTATGTCTACGCGACGTCCATTTAGCATAAAATGACCGTGAGTAACTAACTGTCTTGCTGAACGTCTACTAACTGCTAGGCCGCTACGGTAAACCGCGTTGTCTAAGCGCCTTTCTAAGAATATCAATAGATGTTCGCCAGATTGTCCTTCTGTACGGTCGGCCTCAGCCATTAATTTACGGAATTGTCGTTCTAATAATCCATACAATCGCTTGACTTTTTGTTTTTCGCGCAATTGTATCGCATATTGGCTAGGTTTGTTTCTACTATTTCGACCACCTGGGTTTGCTGGTGTAGCCCGCTTAACCAACGCTTTGTGTGCCTTTGGGTGCAAGGCATAACCTTCACGACGACTCATTTTAACAATTGGTTGTAAATCTCTTGCCATAATACTAAACCCTTCGTGCTTTCTTTGGTCTAACACCACCATGTGGAGCGGTAGTTACATCAATTAACTTTTCGACGCGAACATCCATAGTATTTAGAACTCTGACGATTGCATCCCGACCAAGACCAATACCTTTAATATACACATCAACTTTACTCATACCATGCATTTGCTTAACTGCTTGTGTTGCTTTTTCTGCCGCGACTTGCGCTGCGTATGCCGTACCCTTTTTTGACCCACGAAATCCACAACCACCCGCACTAGCATAGGTTAATGCACCACCCTTACTATCAGTGAAAGTAATTATTGTGTTGTTAAAAGTCGCCAATACATGAACTTGTCCATATGGAACTGCGCGCTTAGCTTTTTTCTTTTTGATAGTTGTTGTACTTGTAGTATTCTCTGCCATATCCTATATTCTCCTGACCTAAGTCTTAGCTGGTGCTTTCTTCTTAGTTCCACCAACTGTAGTCTTCTTGCCACGTCGAGTCCGTGCATTAGTTCGAGTTTGTTGACCGCGAGACGGTAGGTTTGCCTTGTGGCGCATTCCACGATAAGAATTTATTTCCTTAAGTCGTTTGATGTTAGACGTGACAATTCTTTGTAATTCACCTTCAACTGTATAATTGTTATTTATAACATCTTGAATTTGTGAAATTTCTTGATCAGTTAATTTATTGACACGAATTGTCGGATCGATTTTGGCTTGTTTCAGTATATCTTTGCTGAATTTGGGGCCAATACCATATACATAAGTTAGGGCAGTCTCAATTTGTTTGTCATTTGGAATTGTAACTCCAGAAATTCTTGCCATAATTAACCTTGCCTCTGCTTATGCTTTGGTTTTAGCTTATTGATAACGTAAAGTCGCCCTTTACGACGAACTATCTTATCGTCGGGGCTGATCTTCTTTACACTTGCACGTACTTTCATCCTTTTGATCGTCTCCTTATCGTGGGTGATTACGGATTGCAATATATTGCAACTCACTGCGTATTATTATTTATGATTTGCGATAGGTGATTCTTCCCTTAGTGAGATCATAAGGGGTCAACTCAACCGTAACGCTGTCACCTGGCACGATACGTATGTAGTGTTTGCGCATCTTTCCAGCAACATGAGCTATAATTTGATGGCCATTCTCGAGTTCAACTTTGAATTGTGTACCCGGTAAGGTTTCCACAATCACACCATTTAACTCGATTACTTCTTTGTTGCTAGCCATAAATATATAACAAGATTTAATTTTATCAGATGTACAAGATCATGTAAAGCACTTTTTCTCACCCCATCCCCACTATCACTGTTGTGCCTTCTCCTGGTTGGCTGGTGATGGTTAGGTTGGCGTTGTATTGTTCGGCAATTACTTTGCATAGGTAGAGGTCTAGTCCTAGTCCGGTATCAGTGAAGTGTTCTAGGCTATGGGCTGAGTTGAATGGGGTAAAGATATTGTTTAGTTGTTCTGGGGGTATGCCTTTGCCATGATCGGTAATAGTTATTTGGATAGGTAGGTTGGTATTGCTAAGGTTGGTAGTTACTGTGTTGGGTTTATTTATCTGGTTAGATTTGTTGGCTTTGTGGTTGGATTGGGATAGTTCTATATTGGAGCCAGCAGTACTAGCTGAGATAGCATTCTTGAGTGGAGCTGACAGTAGATGGGTTAGAGCATTAGCTTCTATGTTGACGTTTTGGTTGGGTTTGATGTTGTTGGTAGTTATAGTGATGTTCTGTTGGTCAGCTAGGGATCTGAGGTTAGTTAGGGTAGTAGATATAGTACTGCTTAGGTTGGTGTGGTATTGCAGTCCTGGGACATGCTTAGATAGGTTGCTGAGTTTTTCTAGTTGGGAGACTATGTCTTTTAGTTCATTGAGGCCTTGGTTGAAGTTACGGACTTTAGGATACTTAGCTAGGTCTTGGCTGACACCTTCTAGGATTATGATGTCATCGTTGAGCTTGTTGTAGGCATCAGCTATGAAGTTAGCTTGGCGAGCATTGAACTCTTGTTCTATTTCTTGTTCGGTTAGTAGAGCTTGTCTTTGGGACTGGAAGGAACGGTAGAAGTAGTAGCTGACACCTAAAGCTATAACACCAACGAAGCCTAGGATAAGTTGAGAAGCAATAGTAATAGCTGTAGGGGTATAGCGTTCAGCTTGAATGAAGATGATGTTGAGTAGTACTACTAAGGTAGAGATAACTACTACTGGGAGCCAGAAGAAAGGATGGGTTAGGAAGCTAAGTCCTTTTCTTTGTTCTAGGTTTCTGATGTTAGCTTGTTGTCTTCCGGTGAGGGATTGTCCTTCATCTAGTAGTTCATTGGCATGGTTAGTGAGACTCTTGATGGCTGACTTAGAGGCTACGATAGAGGCTTCTGGGATAGTTAGAGTGGTAGCTGTAGTGGCTAGGGTTGAGGTGAACACGGAAGCTGAACCAGACTGAGAGCTAGAGTTAGTATTAATAGGTATACTAATGCTATTAGGGGAGCTAGGAGTAGAACTGATGGAGCTGGTGGTACTAGCCTGATTGCTAGAGCTGTTTACGGAAGCTGAACTAGTCTGGGAGCTAGAGTTAGGGGTGTAGGTAGTGCCTGGATTACTGGTAGAGCTAGTAGTGTTACTTGGAGGAGTAGAGCTGGTATTAGTAGGAGGGTTGGTATTAGAGCCTGTAGAGTTATTGTTAGTACTTGAGTTATTGTTTGTGGTGTTGGTACTTGCTGTTGTGGTATTAGCAGTTGTGGTTGAAGTAGTACCCATAGCTAGTAGTTCTATGGTTCCTTGGATCTTAGTGATCGGTGTATTGATGTAGTGGGAGGTAATACGTAGGAAGGTAGCTCTAGCCGATAGTAGAGATTTAAAGCGAGTGATGAGAGCTTGGAGAGCTTGTCTTCTTTTGTTTTCTAGATAGCTAGAATAGCCATAGAGGGCTGAGAGAGCTAGTAGAAGTATGAGTAGGCTGTATGGAATGGCTTTAGCTACGGGTTTAGGTATATTGTTAGCAGTATAGTTCACTAGAGATTGCATGAAGGAACCTTTGACTACTTTAGATAGGGGAGCTGGTAGTGCTGTAGATTGAGGGTTGGAGTAGTACTGATTATTGGATGAAGATGAAGGGGTGTCTGATTCTGTGGGAGTTGTTGGAGATGGAGGAGTGGTTGGAGTTGTGGGAGTAGGTGGTTTGGTGGTACTAGGAGTCTTTGGAGGATTGGTTGGGGTTGTAGGAGTTGTAGGGGTGGTTGGGGTAGTTGGAGTTGTTGGAGGATTGCCATTGCCTGGGTTTTCTGGAGGGTTGGATGGATTACAGTTGGTTGAGCCTACAAAGTCTGGATAGTTAGTACAGTTAGTCTTCCATATAGTAGAGAAGTTCCATTGGTTCAAGGGGGGGTTGGTAGAGTTGTTCTTGAAGTAGTTAGGTTGAGAACCATCGGTGTTGATGGGGTGACAGTCGGAATACATATCTGGATACGCAAGTGCCCCAATAATTACAGAAATATCTTTAACACATTCGTCTTGTCCTGTTTTTTCAACATCATAATAACTATTAAAATCTAGTGGCAAAATATTATTCTGTGAAATATAATCTGGATCACGATATTCGGGATACATACCAATCAAACCAGCACTA
Source organism: Candidatus Nomurabacteria bacterium (assembly GCA_023898625.1). NCBI lineage: Bacteria > Candidatus Nomuraibacteriota > Candidatus Nomurabacteria bacterium. The sequence goes on along the minus strand of CP060231.1, from coordinate 813,323 downwards.
ATAACAGGAACATTCTTATCAATAATAGGTACATAAACCTCGTTACTAGGTACGCTAACCTTACCGGTAGCAAAAGAGTTAACGACGCCAAAAACACCGAGTGGATCCGTTGATGGACGCGTAAAGAATGGTGCAAAATTCACTGGGTTTGGCCTATCCTCTGGTGGTAGGGTAATTAAGTTAGATGTATCTAAGCCAGCGATTCCATAACCAACCAGCCCTCCGGCACTACCTACCCCATATAACCTTCCGTTACCTATCCGGCTGGCAGATTGTTGAATGGTAACATCTCCAGAAGCATATGATGAAGATATTTGCGCCATGGATATCCCCGCTAGTCCACCAGCGATTGGTATGGATCCTCCGAACAAAAACCCTTCATCAAAATATGTTGGATTACTTGGGTCATACGTTGAAGTTACTTGGCTGGTTGAATGCGAGTTTTCAATACCTTGATTATTTACCGAATCGGAGATAATTACCCCGACTAGCCCGCCGGCAATCCTCGATTGTACTTCTCCAGAAGAGTATGAACGGCTTATTAATGTATTATTCGCCGTCCCGACTAACCCGCCCGATATGCCCCTACCATTGAGTGCTTCGACATTGCCCGTTGCTTTTGCATTTTGTATATCAATACGATTCTCACAGTTTGTATTGTCGTCTTGGAATTCTGTTATTGGATAAGAACAATTGCCGTTTGCCATACCGACTAGCCCGCCGGCAATACCATAACTAAAATAGTACCCAGCGCAATCACTATTGGCATCTGGTGCGAAGTAACATTCAGAAGGCTGTTGTGCCCATTCTGTAGTATCACTTACTATGTTGCCTGACGAGTCGCTCTCCTCAATCAGTACTCTTCCCTCTGTTAAACCAACAAGACCACCGATAGGTATACCAGACTTTACTGTTATATTAGAACTAGAGTGAGAGGATTTTACAGATGTTTTACTTATTTTAAAATCAGCACCACTTGGCCCACCAGCAACAGACCCAATAATACCACCGACACCATCCAAAATTTTATGTGGACCACCAAAGTATGTGAATATGGAGTATGCAAAATTTGTGTAAGATCGATATTTACTGGCCCCTATACTTATGTTGCCTGTCGATGAAAGATTGTTATATACAACTTCTGGCTCGATAGCTTCTATTGCTGGAGCCATTGAAAAGGTTGCCCCAATGACACCTCCAACACTAAATGAACTATAATCAACACTACAATTTATATTTGTTGATGTTGAGATATCGTGTATAGATGCATTGCTAAAAATATTCTCAGAGTTGCTAAGGTTAAGCGGGATCATATTCATAACAATACCGACACCTGCACCAATTGAGCTCATTGATCCTCCGCCCTGACATTCGATAGTTCCCCCTGCAGTACTATTACTTATAGAAGAATCAAAAGCAGAAGCAAAAACTCCAGCTAGATTACCAACTGATCTAACATTATAATAACCGTTAGTTGACACCCCTCCGTTAGCCTGAACATTTGAAATCTCAAATCCCAACGCAGAACCTATAACCCCACCAGCAATAATACTAGTATAGTTCGGGTCATTATTCTCATAACCAACATCCAGGCTAAATATTTTTGCTACAAAATCTTGAAGCCCAGGCTGTGCTACCGTCTTATTTGAGCTAGAAACAGTAATATTTACGTTAGATGATGAGTTATTGATATCAACAACACCATCAAAAGACGTATCAGACCCAACGCCAACAAGGCCACCAATAATATTTGTTGTTTCGTAACCATTCGCATTGCTAATGGGGGTAGAGTCAACATGTATTTGGCCACCCACTGAGATATTACTAATCTTAGAGTTTTCCCTCATGCCACCAACCAATCCACCTATAGCACTACAAACATTAGATTCATCGATAACACTAAACGAAGACTCATTCTGACAACTTGACGTTATATGATTAGACGTAAAATTTACATCTATGTTGGCGAGATTTATATCTTTGATACTACTGTACTTTATAGTATAAAATAGCCCACCATATCTATCAGAATCTTGGTATAGTCCACTAATGGTATGTCCTTGGCCTTCAAAATTTCCGGTAAAATCTCCTCCGTTAGTAATGTTATATATGCTCACAAAACCTGTAGTTTGTTGCATCTCTACAGGCAGGAGTCCTTGCCAATCCCAATTTGATGACTCACTACAATCAATATTATTATCAATGATGTAATTCCCGGAGGCATCTCCTAACTCATAAGTAACTGGGTCGATACTTATTGCCTGCAACTGTTGACAATTTGTTATATGATACGTTGATTGTGGTAGAGTTGTAACCGTTAGGATATCCGACCAATCACTAGTAATACTATCACTTCTAACTGTCTTAACCCTAAAATCGTAGGATGTCTGTGGATCTAGATCATAGATGGAAATAAACGACCCATAAACTGTTGAATCCACGTAATCAACCCATGAACTTTCAGAGGTCTTTTTGTATTGCACATCGTAATGGTGTGATCCAGTTACAGAATCCCAGTCTAGTTCAACAATTCTAGTAAAAGGCGTGCCTGATAAGTTTTGAGGCTTATCTAGTGACACTCCTTGGCAATCTTTGCCGGCATCAGTTATAGACCACGAATCGTTACTAATTAATGCTTGTCTATAAGTCTCCGACAAACAATACTTACTCGTTCCACCACCAAATACTACTCCTTGTTGAACTGTTTGCTGTGCCCATGAGATGAGAGTGTCATCATAATTAGCGGTTGATAAGCCTGACATCGGAAGATTGTATAATGCTTGGAACATTGCTGGCCAATCTTCATATGGAACACCTGCAAAAGCTTGCTCTAAGTATCCATTAGCATTACCAAACATGTAATTCATTAATGTTACATTACCTACATCCCATGAATCTAGAGACTGATTAAAAGAAGTTGCGCTAGCAAACATTCCCACCATTTCTGTTACATTCTCAGTATTCCAATTATTTAGAGGTTGGTTAAAATCTAGTGCACCGCCAAACATTCCTGTCATATTTTCTACCGAGCTGACATCCCAGCTATTTAAGGGCTGATTGAAATCGCTTGCCCCAGAAAACATACCGCTCATATTAATTACTGAACTAACGTCCCAACTGTCAATATTTTGGTTAAAAGACGTTGCCCCGAAAAACATTCCATCCATTGCTGTTACATTGCTGACATCCCAGCTGTTGAGAGGTTGGTTGAAATTTGTTGTTCCCGCAAACATACTCCCCATATTAGTTACGTTGCTGACATCCCAGTTGTTTATATTACTATTAAAGGTACTTACCCCCTGGAGCATGCCGTTCATATCAGTCACACCGGATAAATCTGGTGCGTCAGTTGCAGGGATTGTGATGTTGGATGCGCCCGAAAATGCACCATTCATGGATGTCCAAGGGTTAGTTCCCCATTGTTCAACTGTTAGGATCTTATCGTGATCGGTTGTTCCATCGAAATATATTCTAGGAAAGGTTCCAGTTATCTTGACTGTGTAGGTTCCTGGTGTTGAGTAAGTATGAGTGGAGTCTCCGGTTTGGTTAGAGCTAGTGGTAGAGTCTCCCCAGTCTACGTTGTAGTTGTAGGTTTCTCCTGAAAAGGTAGGAACAGTTATTTGATTGCTTCCGCTTACTCCTGAGTTGTCTGTCTTCCAGGTAGTAATGAATTCAGTTGAGCCAATAGAACTACAATCTTTACCACCATCGTTAATAGTCCATGAGTGATTGGTTATTATACTTTGCCTTTGGGTTTCAGAGTTACAGTATTTGCTAGTGCCGGCATCAAAGGTGACACCACTTTGTAATGATTGGGATGACCAACCGGCTAGGGTAGAGTCATAGTTGGTGGTGGAGAGGCCGGAAGGAGATAATGTTACTCCAGGCGCAACTTGAATTGAAGTACTAGAAAACATCATCGTCATATTTGTCACACTATTCAAGTCCCAGCCGCTAAGTGGCTGGTTAAACGACGTAGCGCCCACAAACAGTCCAGACATATTCGTAACATTACTGGTATTCCAATTATTCAAAGGTTGATTGAATGATGCAGCGCCCGCAAACAGTCCAGACATATTCGTAACATTACTGGTATTCCAATTATTCAAAGGTTGATTGAATGAAGTCGCTCGAGCAAATAGATTTGATAAATCAAGTACATTAACGACATTCCAGTTATTTAGTGGCTGATTGAAAGCTGCCGCTTCGGTGAACATTATATTTAATTTTGTCACATTTGATGTATTCCAATTGCTCAAAGATTGATTGAAAGAAGTCGCTTGATAAAACATCCAACTCATGTCGGTTACACTACTGGTATCCCAATTGTTTAGTGGCTGATTGAAGATTGTAGCGCCTACAAACACTCCAGACATATCAGTTACGTTTGATGTGGTCCAATCATTTATAAGACCATTAAAAGAAGTGGCGTATGCAAACATTCCAGAAATATTTGTCACATTTGATGTGTTCCAATTGTTCAAAGATTGGTTAAATGTACTTGCCTCATTAAACATTCTACTCATATTAGTTATGTTACCTACATCCCAATGATTAAGTGATTGATTTAGTGAAGTTGCCTTCGAGAACATAGAACTCATATCAGTTACATTGGATAAGTTCGGAGCATCTATAGCAGGGATGGTTAGATTATATGGGAAGTAAAATGACTCGTTCATTGAAGTCCAAGGGTTTGAACCCCACTGCTCTACAGTTAAGATTTTTATATAATCTGAAACACCTTTTCCAAAATGTATTCTAGGAAATGTTCCGGATATTTTTACGGTGTATGTTCCTGGTGTTGAGTAAGTATGGGTGGAGTCTCCGGTTTGGTTAGAGCTAGTGGTAGAGTCTCCCCAGTCTACGTTGTAGTTGTATCCTCCAGTCCAATGTGTAGGTATAGTTATTTGATTACTGGCACTTATTCCTGGGTTGTCTGTCTTCCAGGTGGTAACAAATTCATTCGGTGCATAGGTTCCATCATAGGTAACTGTATTGTCTGATGAGCTAGAGGCTTGGTTGGTGTTAGTGTTGTTGCTTTGGGCAGTGATGAGTTCTTGGGCTATGGTTGGGATGATGGTTCCAGCTCCGGTGGCTTGGATTCGGACTTCGTAGGTGGTTTTGTTGAAGGCTCCAGCTTCAGTAATAGATTGGATAGTTTGCCCTGGTGCGGTACCACCTAGAGTAATGTCTGTGTTGGTGAAGGTGTTACTGTTTATGGCTTCATTGAATACTACAGTGAATACTGATGTATAAGAAGGATTGGGGTCTGTTGTGCCTGTTTTTTGATTGATGGTTACTGTTAGGGTTCCGGGATCTGCTTTACTGAGTGTGCCTATATAAGCTAGTACTGGTATGGTAAGTATGATGAGAAATAGATAGAAGGAAGCCCAGAAAGGTAGTGGTAGTTTGGATAGTAGGGCTTTGGGGTTTAGTTTCATATTAATGAATGATTTGGTATTTATCTAAATTAGTTGCTATTTTAGGTACTACTAATTTGTTGGTTGTTGAGATGGGGTGTTGATGAATTATGTCGTATAGCTTATTGATACTTAGCCTATACTATGTGACTAATACTAACTTTGTTTAGGCAGAATAGGTAAGTGCAGGATTTGATATAAGTCTGTTATTAACTACGACTTGTTGGTACCACTCAACTACTTAATGTACTGAGTAATATTGTACTGGTTATGGTTGGGGAATGAAAGGGGGTGTATCCGTCCATAACATTCTGGACTCCTGTTGGCTTAATTGTAACACTTCTAGTAAGTACTGCATTGGACTTTTTAAACCAAGTCCATAATGTGGTCTTTTTGTGTTATACCATATACACCAGTCCATCAATGAATTATTGAAATCCTCAAGGTCATAGGCTAGATTATCTAGGTTCCAGTCTATAAACTCTTCTTGGATGCTACGGTTAAATCTTTCAACCATTCCGTTATTCTTAGGTCTTTTGGGATAGTTCCAGAGCTGTTCAATGTTTCGTTCATCACAGGCTCTTATGAAGTGTTTGTAGAACTCACTACCATTGTCATGATGCACTCGTCTGATCTCAAATGGGGTAACAGCTTGCAGTTTGTTCAGGAAGTCTGCTGCGTTGGTACTACTGGGGCTAGTATAGCCATAGGCAAAGCCGAATCTACCTTTGTAATCTACTGCTGTAAGTACATAACGGCGTATACCGTTTATAAACTTAACAATAGTGTCTATCTGTAGCATATCTCCTGGTTGCTCAGGCTGATAACCATTCCTGCGTTGTTTATTGAGTCTTGGCTTACGACTTTGTTTCTCAAGTAGTTTGCCGGTAGCACCTGAAACGGTTAACCTGGTATATTTTGGTAATAGGCCTTGAAACTTAAGGTCTTTGAGGATTCTACCTACGGTAGATGCCGAAGGTGGTTTTAGATTCCAAGCTGTACACTCATCTTTGAGTAATACGGCTAGCTTATCTTTACTTAGCTTAGGGTGTAAGCTTCTTTGTTCTAGAATAAAGTTAGTAATACGCATATCTACCATTCGCTTGCGTTTGTGTTTTGGTGCAGTGCTCTTTGGAGCTAAACATCTGAGTGAGCCATTGTTATCCTTTAGACGCCTCTTCCAGCTGAACACAGTGCTCCTACTTACGCTAAAAGCTTGTCTGGTGGCTTGTTCCCCGAAATCATCATAGAACTGAATTATCTTGAGTCTTTGCTCAATTACATGTTTATATGGGTGTTGGGTTATGTCTTGTATAGATCTCATAGTCTTACGAGCATAACCCCTCAAGAATGATTCAGTATATATCTGTTGCATAAAAAGACTCCTTCCCAGCTAGCTATCGCTAGCCTTCAGGAGTCCAATATGTTTCTGAACTTATGCAGGGGGAAATAAATATCTAGCTAATCCCACTTCTTTAGCCTAATAAGACGTTACTTATTTAGTTTTTTTCTTACCTTTGGGTAATGCAAGTTTAGATATAACCTTTATTCTATTTTGTTTCTTTGATAAAGTTTCTGATGATTTGTACAAATAATCGGGTTGATCGTACTGATCATATGTTAACATCAAGGCTTGTGATTCGAGCATTCGTAGTGTTTCTAAGGATACAGCAACCAAAATCAACAAGCTGGTTCCACCTAATGAAATATTGGCACCTAAAAATGCCTGAGCGATTATTGGCATAACCGCCAAAAGTCCAAGAGCTATAGCCCCAAACAACGTCAATCTATTCATCACCTTATTTAGATATTTCTCTGTTTGATTTCCGGATCTTACGCCTTCAATGAATCCACCCTGTTGTTGGAGATTCTCAGCTATTTCTTTGGAGTTAAACGCAATCGATGTATAAAAGAATGTAAAGATAAATACTAACAAGAAATAGACTATGGGGTAAACATAAGGTTGCCAGCCTCCCGTAGCAAATGTCTGAGGGCTTGGTGGTTGAAATAGTTGAACTAAGTGTGTTCCAATTTCTTTCAAACGATCACTTGATGAATTGGAAAAGATTTGTCCTAAAAAGCTAGGTACGCTCAAGAATGCTACGGCAAAGATTATTGGAATAACACCTGCTGTTATTAATTTTACCGGAAGTATGGTTGTAACTCCTCCATAAATTCTGTTTCCTTGCACACGTTTGGCATAGTTAACCGTTAGGTTTCTGGCAGCTTCATTTAGTTTAACCACTAGTATCGTTGTGATAACAATTATCGAGATTATTAATAGACTAAGCCAAAATGCCTTTTCATCAATTGGAAGTTGTTTACCGAAAATGGTCCATTTCTTTTCATCTTGGATAACACTATTTAATAAATTAATCCCGGTTGTTGGAAGTTGACTAACGATACCTATCGTAATAATTAACGAAATACCGTTACCGATATTTTGTTCGGTAATCAACTCTCCTAGCCACATCAACAGCATTGCACCTCCAGCAAGCGCGGAAACCATCAAAACCCATTGAGAAAAACTAGCATTGGCCGTGATATCGCCTAAGCCACCAATACTAGATGCTGTTTGACGTACCAAATATATTGAGCCTATTGACTGAATTATAGCAAGCGGTAGTGCCAATACTCTTGTGTATTGATTTATTTTTTTTCGCCCAAATTCACCTTCTTTATTCAGAGCTTCGAGCTTTGGAATTGCTCTTGTTAGCAACTGCATAATAATCGAGGCATTAATGAACGGACCCAAACCTACAAGCATTATTGAAAAATTAGCTAATGCCCCGCCCGAAAGAACATCCATAAATCCTAACAACTGTGAAGATTGAGTGGAATTAAAAAGTGTTTCAAGAATTTGCTGTAAAGTTTCACCATTAGCAATTGGAATAGGTATATGTGCCAAAATCCTAAAAATTACAATCATTCCAACGACAGCAAATATCTTTTTTCGCATATCATTGTTTGTGAATGATTTAAGGATGATTTTCCAGTTCATTAACGACTATTCCCTCTCATTAATCTTATTGTATCTATAAATTGTCAGAATAAAAACTTATTTTGTTGTTTTTTCTTGCTTTTGTCTTTTTTGGCGCTCAATAATCTCTACCTTACCGCCAGCTTTTTCAACGGCCTTAACTGCTGATTTGCTTGCAGATTGCACCTTAATAGTCGTTTTCTTTGTAACATCACCTTTTAATATCAACTTAACTCTAGTATATGGATTAGTGACAATACCTGCTTGTGCAAGTTTAAAATTATCTATGTTAGCCCCTAAACTATCTAGTTGTCCAGTGTATACGTTCTCAGCCTTTGGTGTTTTGGACTTAAACCCTGGAAGCTTTGGTAATCTTTGAGCTAATGGATTTTGACCACCCTCAAATCCTGGTCGCACACCACCACCTGTTCGAGAATTTTGGCCTTTGGTGCCACGCCCTGCTGTCTTTCCTTTACCAGCAGAAATACCACGCCCTACACGAGTGATTGATTTTGACTTCGCTGTTTGTAACTGATTAAACTTCATCTTATTTATCCTCCGACTTTGACTTAGTTGTTGTCTTTGCCGTAGATTTCTTTGTCGGTGAATCTTTCTTGGTGACCCACTTACTGGCAGGTTCCATATTCTTTAGAGCATCAATAGTAGCATAAGCGATATTGATTTTGTTTGAAGAACCTAGCGATTTAGATAAAGCGTTTCCAATTCCGGCTACCTCTAATACGGTTCGGACAACTCCCCCAGCAATCAAACCAGTACCAGGGCTGGCTGGCTTCAATAAAATCTTAGCTCCGGATACTTTGGCCTCTGTCTCATGTGGAATAGTGTCTTTATATAGTGAAATTTTAACCATGTTCTTTTTGGCGACATCTGTAGCCTTAGATACTGCCGTAGTTACATCCTGACCTTTTGATACTCCAGCACCAACTCTACCCTTATGATCACCGACTATTACTAATGCTCGAAACCTAAATCGACGACCACCCTTAACTACGCGAGCAACGCGATCAATATGAACCATTCTTTCGTCTAATTGATTTGGGTCTTGCTCGGTCTGAACTTGCCTTGGATTTGTGCTTGTATTACGTTCTGCCATATTAAAACTCCAATCCGCCTTCTCGGGCTTTTTCGGCTAACGCCTTAATTCGACCATGATACAGTCGTCCATTTCTATCGAACACGACTTTATTAATTTTCTTTGACTTACATTTCTTGGCTATTTCTGATCCGACAAATTCTGCTTTAGACGTTAAATTACCTTTGGCAGATTTACTGCCTACAGTTGTCACATAAACCAGCGTATTGTGTGTAGTATCGTCAATAACCTGGGCACTGACATGTTGATTACTAATAAATACAGTCAGTCTTGGTCGATCAGCAGTACCACTTATGTTGTGTCGGATACGATTCTTGCGTCGTACTAAATTCTGAGATGTTTTTGCTAGACGATTCATACTACTTATCCTTTCCTGACTTTCCACTCTTACGGATGATATGTTCACCCTCATAACGGATACCTTTACCTTTGTATGGCTCTGGTTTCTTTAGTGCGCGGATTTCTGCTGAAACTTGCCCAACCTGTTGTTTTGAAATACCTGAAATTGTAATTGTATTCTGCTCGACTTTTGCTGAAATACCTTCTGGTAGTGTATATATTACTTCGTGTGAAAAGCCCAAGTTCATTTTTAGCTGATTTCCAGCCAGCGCTACTCTAAAACCCACACCATGAAGCTCTAGCTTTTTGCTGAACCCTTCGGTTACTCCAGTAACCATATTATTAACCAGCGACCTCATCAAACCATGCTTTGCACGATGGATTGCTTCGTCATCTTTGCGCGTGACGTTTACGATATCGCCATCAACTGCAACAGTAATTCCGGGCATTGTGAATTGTTGCAATTCACCTTTAGGCCCTTTGGCTGTTATGAAATTGTCATCGACAGTAATTGTCACACCAGCTGGGAGCTTGATTGGTCGTTTTCCTATTCGACTCATAACTTCTTTCCTTTCTTATTCTTTCCTATATTCCATATTGATACACCCAATGCTATTGCAGACAGCAAACCACCTAACAATATAAAGAGTGCTGAATTCATTAATAAACCTTACAAACAAGCTCTCCACCAAGGTGTTTAGCCCTAGCGTCCTGACCTGTCATTAAACCTTGCGAGGTTGAAATTATTACAATTCCACGACCATTCTTGACCACAGGAATATTCTTAACATTTACGTAGTGTCGGCGACCAGGAGTACTCAAACGTTGAATTTCAGTAATATTTGCGTTAGTGCCAGCTGGATTAATTATCAAGATTAATTTCTTATCTATTCCGTCTCCGTCTGCTTTAACACTACTTATAAAGTTGTTATCAACAAGAAGTTTCGCAACAGATTCTTTAATTTTAGAATATGGCAATTCTATCTCGTTTTTTCGAACTAAAATTGCATTACGAATTCTTGTTAACATATCTGCTATTGGGTCTGTTGAAACCATATTTACTCCTTACCAACTCGCCTTTGTTACGCCAGGAATCTCACCCTTTGATGCGTGTTCTCTGAATGAAATTCTACTCAATCCAAATGTTCGCATGTAGCTTCGGGGTCGACCAGTCTCCGAACAGCGATTCTTCCAACGAGTAGGTGATGAATTTCGTGGTAACTTATGTAGGGCGTCAAAATCTCCACTTGCTTTAAGGGCTTCACGTTTTGAAGCATATTTTTTGATCATTTCTTGTCGTTTTTTATCACGTGCAACGATTGATTTCTTAGCCATTATTTCGTCTCCTTATTTGACTTTTCAAAAGGCATCCCAAACTTTACTAACAACGCCTTAGAATCTTCTGCTTTTTCAGACTTAATTACACATACAACCTGCAATCCATGTGTAATCGGTGAATCTTCAAAGCTAATTTCTGGGAACACAGTTTGATCTGTCAGCCCAATACTGTAGTTGCCTTGCTTGTCAAAAGCCTTATTACTAACACCATGAAAGTCACGTAATCTAGGTAGTACGATATTAATTAATCTATCAAGGAATTCATACATTTTATCACCTCGCAGTGTAACCTTGAGGCCAATTTTATTGCCTTCTCGCAATTTAAAGCTGGCAATCGATAATTTGGCAGTTGTTTGAATTGGCTCTTGTCCTGTGATTTTTCTAAGTGTTGTAGTAGCTACTTCCATGAGCCTCTTATCATCTTTAGCACGACCAAGACCAACATTCACGACAATCTTCTCTAGCTTTGGAACTTGACTAACATTGCTTAGCTTTAGTTCTTTTTTTAGCTCTTCAACAAACTTGTCATCATATTGACTCTTTAGTCTTGGAATCATAGTAGATGTTGCCATTACTTAATCTCCTTGTTTGTTGATTTATATATACGTTTACGGTTCCCGTCTTTATCAAAGATATAACCAATACGACTAGGTTTTTTGGTTGTCGGCTCCAGTATTGCTACCTTAGATACAAGAATAGGTTTTGTAATATCAATGATTCCACCCTGTGGGTGTTGCTTGTTTGGCTTTAGATGTTTTTTATATACATTAATACCTTCTACAGTAACTGCATTTAATGTTGGATGAGTAGAGACAACCTTTCCGGTTTTTCCTTTGTCTTTCCCACTCAAAACAATAACTGTATCACCCTTAACTAGTCTAATTTTACTAACAATTTTCATATTAAAGTACCTCCGGAGCTAGGCTGATAATCTTAGCATAACCTTGGTCGCGAAGTTCTCTTGGTACTGGACCAAAAATACGCGTAGCTTTCGGCAACTTATCTTCACCAATAATGACCGCGGCGTTATCGTCAAACTTAATCGTTGAACCGTCTTTACGTTTTATTACATACTTAGAACGTACTACAACTGCGCGCACAACCGATTTCTTTTTGACGTTTCCAGTTGGACTTGCGTCCTTAACCGTAGCAACTATCACATCTCCGATCCGTGCATAGCGCCTTCGCGTTCCACCAAGTACACGAATACACAGAATCTCCTTAGCGCCACTGTTATCACAAACTTTTAATCGAGACTCTTGTTGAATCATTACGCCTCTCCTTTTACGTCTTTATCAGTCAACGTGGGTCGCTCTAATATCTTCTTAAGTTCATAACGTTTACGGGCGCTCAATGGTCGAGTCTCAGAAATCTGAACTTTATCACCAATCTTTGCCTCGTTCTTTTCGTCATGTGCCATAACTTTTTGAGAAGAAATATATCGCTTTTTATATAGTGGGTGGCTTTTATGTGTAACAATCGTTACGACGATGGTTTTATCTGGTCGATCAGATGTTACTGTGCCTTGTAAGATCTTAGCCATCTACTTAGCCTCCTTTATTAATTGTTCACTCAAGACCGTCAACATCCTAGCTAAATCACGACGTTTGTTTCTTATTGCGCGAGAATTTTGAGTTTCACCCAATACGATTTGGCGTCGTAATGAAGCGATTTCCTCACGCAACGTGGTAATTTGCTTGGTTAAATCTGTAGTTGATAGCTTTCTTATTTCTTGAATCTTCATATTAGTTTTCCTCTCTAACAAGGAACTTAGTCTTAATTGGCAACTTATGTGCAGCAAGACGCATAGCTTCGCGTGCTATGTCTTCATCAACACCTTGCATTTCAAACAAAATGGTACCGGGCTTTACCTTTGCTACAAAGAAATCAGGACTACCCTTACCGCTACCCATTTTTGTTCCTAAAGCTTTACGAGTTACAGGGGTATGAGGAAAAACGCGAATCCAAATCTTTCCGCCACGTTTAATGTAGCGTGTCATGGCCTGTCGTGCCGCCTCTATCTGGCGGGATGTAATACGTTCCATGCCTTGAGATTGTAGTGCATATTGGCCGAAAGCAATTGTGTTACCACTGGTAGCCACACCCTTCATCCTTCCAACTCGGACTCTGCGGTATTTAGTTCGTTTTGGCATCAACATGGTTAAGCTACCTCTCCTTTATAGATCCAGACTTTTACACCAATAATGCCTGCCGGCGTCTTAGCGGGTACATAAGCATAGTCAATATCTGCTCGTAGTGTATGTAATGGTACACTTCCAGCAATCTCTTTTTCTCTTCTAGCCATCTCTGCACCATTAAGTCGACCCGATACTTCAATCCTAATGCCCTTAGCCCCGGATCTCATAGTAGAAGCGGCCGTTGACTTTATGGCACGACGAAATGAAATACGTCGTTGTAACTGAAATGCGATATTCTCTGCTACTAACTTAGCATAAAGTTCTGGTTTTTTTAATTCTTCAATATTTACTCTAACCGGTACTTTATATATTGCCTCAATTGCAGACTTTAATTCTTGTGCACCGGCACCTCCTCGCCCAATAACAACACCAGCTTTAGCCGTTGATAACGTTACTGTTACTAGATTAGGTGATCGTTCAATGTCGACTTTATTAATGGCAGCTCTAGATCCAAGCTTATCACTAATCATTCTGCGTACCTTTAGATCTTGTGTCAGATACGTAGCATAGTCTTTTTTGCCAACAAACCATTTACTTCGCCAATCTTTATTGACTTGCAATCGCATTGAAATTGGATTAACTTTTTGTCCCATTACTTTGCCTCCTTCTTCTCAGCTGATGCTTTGGTAGCTTTCTTTGGCTGTCTCTTGTCACCGTCCACTAAAACTCTGATATGAGAAGATTTCTTCTGGAAAGGTAATGCACGACCATGAGCAGCTGGTTTGTATCGCTTAAGTCGTGGCCCGGGTGTAACGGTAATCTCAGTAATGCGCAATGTGCCTGGCTTGTAGTTATGATTATTCTCAGCGTTTGCTTGTGCAGACTTAATAACTTTTGCGACGGCCAAAGCGCTTCGTCGTGGAGTATGCTCTAGGATAACAAGCGCATCATTCACACTACGACCACGTACCAAAGAGGCTACAACCCCAGTTTTACGTGGGCTAATGCGTACTCCTTTTGCTATAGCTTGAACACTCATCTATTTGCCACCTTTCGCCAGCTTACCACCATGACTGCGGAATTTACGAGTAGGTGAAAATTCTCCAAGTTTGTGACCAACCATATTTTCTGTAATAAAAACTGGAACATGAACTTTACCGTTATGAACTGCAATTGTCTTGCCAACAAACTCAGGAGCAATTGTTGAGCTTCGCGCCCATGTCTTAATGATTGTTCGGTCTTCAGATCCCAATGCACTGACTTTTTTCGCCAATTTTGGATCTACGAATGGTCCTTTTTTTAGTGATCGACTCATAATTTCTTCCTACTTACCTTCTTTTACTTTCATGACGACTTCGCACAATCATCTTGTTACTACTCTTACGACGTCGAGTTTTGTAACCAAGAGTTTTCTGACCCCAAGGCGTACGAGGTGCTGCACCATGATTCTTGCCACCACCAATACCATGACGGCCACCATCTCCACCGCCATGTGGGTGATCTACGGCATTCATAACCACACCACGAACAGTTGGCCTAAATCCTAAATGACGCTTTCGTCCAGCTGAACCAATCTTGACGTTTTGGTGTTGGACATTGCCAACTACCCCAAGACTTGCTGTGCAGTCAATATTAACTTTTCTGACTTCGCCACTTGGCAACTTAATTAATGCATATTCACCTTCTTTAGCTGAAAGTTGTGCACTCGTTCCAGCACTTCTTACCATTTGAGCGCCTTTACCCAGTTGCATTTCAATTGCATGAATAGTACTTCCTACTGGTATATTCTTTAATGGTAAACGATTGCCGACTTCTATGGGCGTTTCCTCGTTTGATTCAATCTTCTGACCCACCGACATACCACTTGCGGCTAAAATATAATGATACTTATTGTTACTATCTTTAATTCGAGCAATATTGGCAGAACGATTTGGGTCATATTCAATAGCCTCAATCGTAGCAGTCGTACCAGGGGCTAGTTTAAAGTTTAGGATGCGATAAAATCGTCGCGCACCACCACCGCGATGACGCACAGTAATCCTACCCTGATTATTTCGTCCACTATTTTGCTTACGCTTGGCGATAAGTGATTTTACAGGCCGGCTCTTTGAGGTAACCTCACTAAAATCGCGCGTAGTCATTCCACGACGTGCTGGAGTTGTTGGCTTATACAATGTAACTGACATTATTTAGACTCCTTTTTCTTTGATGAATCCTTCTTTGATTTCGTACTTTTCTTTGAATCTTCTTCATCACCGAATAAATTAATTGAGCTTCCTTCAGCTAACCTAACATATGCCTTTTTGACCTTTGCGCGCTGACCATCTACTGGACGATTACGCTTCTGGTACGATTTCTTTGCCTTGCCCTTAACGATCGCGATTTTTACATCATCCACCACTACATCAAATTGCGACTCGACAGCTTTAGCCACCGTAAGTTTATTTGCAGTCATCGGCACATTGAATACATAAGTATTTAATGTAAGGCTTAATGCATAGGCTTTCTCACTCATTCGTGGTTTTAGCGTCATAAATTTACTCATTATTTATCACCTCCAAGCCACTCATCAATAATCTTCAATGATTCTTTTGTGATAAGAATAGAATCAGCATTTAAGATATCAAAAACATTCAAATACTTAGCCTGCACTACTAACAAGTTCGATATATTACGAGTGGCACGCTCTACTAAATCGTTCTTGTTGTCAACAACTAGCAATATTCTTCTTTCTGCTCCGAGTTTTGCAAGCAACTTGGCAGTTTCGTTTGTCTTTCCATCTTTTGACTCAAATGTTTCGATAACTTTTATTTGGCTGTTCTGTAAGCTCAATGCTTGTTTAATAGCAGTTCGCTTTGACTGGGTGTTTAGAGTATGGGTGTAATTTTCTTGACCAGTAGGACCAAATACAATACCACCGCCTCGCCAAATAGGGTTTCTGATTGATCCAAAACGAGCACGTCCAGTTCCTTTTTGCTTCCAAGGTTTGCGTCCACCACCACGCACTAATCCACGAGTCTTGGTTACAGCAAGGTTAGCACGCCCATTTGCTAGGTAAGCATGATAAGCTTGTTTTAATAAATCATGACTTTCAACCTTAAGCCCAAAAATTGCTTTATTTAAAGTTTGTGTTGTAGTTGCCTTATTTCCAGTCTTGGTATATGTTGGGACGCTCATTACTTAGCCTCCTTTATAAGTACTAGACCTTTTCTTGGACCCGGAACAGCACCAGCCACTGCAATAATATTCAGATCAGTATCCACGAATGCTACTTTAAGATTCTTGACAGTTACTCTTTCGGCGCCCATTTGACCAGCCATTTTCTTGCCTTTGAAAATCTTCTGAGGGTACATAGAGCCGATTGATCCAGGCCTTCTGTAGCTTCTTCCACCATGAGTCTTCCGTCCACGGTGGAAGTTATGTCGTTTGATTGTTCCAGCAAAGCCTTTACCCTTGCTAGTTCCCACCACATCAACTGTATCACCTGCAACAAAAGAGTCGGCAGTTACTTTACTACCGACTACTAGATCTTCTGATACTTCATCAATTCGAAATTCACGAATTTTCTTTGGTGTTACCCCCGCCTTTTTAACGTGTCCAGCTACTTGTTTGGAGAGATTCTTACCTTCTTCAAAACCAAGCTGAACTGCCATATACCCATCACTCTCAATAGACTTTATTTGAGTAACGACATTCGGACTAGCGGAAAGCAAGGTAACTGCTTGCAAGACACCATCTTCACCAATAATGCTTGTCATGCCTACCTTTCTAGTAATTAATGCTTTCATAGTTCTCCTATTATTTCTTTACCGATTATTTGACATAAAAATCCTTGGCATATTGCAGTATTCATTGACATGAACTTACGAGTATACACCAAGTAATTGAAAATATACCATAACAGATTAACAGATTACCTATACCTCTGTCAATATGTTGTTTATTCTACATCGTCGGGTTGGTGTGTCTTTACTACTGATTTGCTAGAGATTACTTCGTCTAATATTTGTTTTCTTACTTGATATCTCTTGTTAGTTGTCGACATAACGCCTTCGAGCATACCGCTACTTAATAATCTATTCAGTCCATTTAACGACAGATTGCTTGGGTCTGTGGCGTCATCTCCAAAATAGTGAATTTCAAGGTAGTCACTCCCGTATTGTTCTAGCTTTCTTTGTTCATCAAAAGTTAAATGTTCGCCTTGTTTTGTCTTTAAAGCAATTGGATAAAGCGACCCTCTCAAGCTAATATCTCTAAATAGTCTGGTTCCGATACCTTTCTCGCTCCCAATATTTATGGCCACATCCTGAAAATCCTGTATTGAAACAGGAATATCTAGATCTTGTATTTTAAAATCATCCTTAATCATCAAAGTATTATAAGCTAATAAATAACCCTGTTTGAGCCCAATATCCAATCAACATCGAAACCAATAGAACAGCTGTAACAATCTTTTTATCAGTATTTAACTTGTTTTTACTGATAAATAACAGACCAACTATCAAGCCAATTGGGATAGGTATGACTATTCCACTGATGGACACACGAACCCAAATGAAGCCCAGAATTAATGCGATAACAAATTTCAATAGATATCTGTTATCTGCTAACTTTTTGCGATTTTTTTTGTTTGTTTGTTTGGCTGACACTAACTAGTAGTTTATCACATTGGTCTTAGTGTAGAAATGCTACATTTTGATTTCTGCATCACAACCTGCTGGGAGCGATAGATTCATTAGATTATCAATAGTTTTAGGTGTTGGCTCTAAGACATCAATCAATCTTTTATGAATCCGCATCTCAAATTGTTCACGCCCTTTTTTATAAACATGAGGGCTCTTTACAACAGTATAGGTTGTTTTTTGAGTAGGTAATGGAATAGGCCCAGCAATCGTTGCCCCAGTCCTAAGCGCCGTTTCAACAATTTGCTTTGCTGATTGATCAATAACTTTATGATCATATGCCTTAAGACGAATACGTATCCTTGGTTTTGTAGATTCTGGTTTTTTGGCAGTCGCCATAGAATAAGCTCCTTTATTCTAGTGATGTAACATCTTTGTATAGTATTTAGAACGCATACAACGACTTTTAGTCATCACAATTAATTTACACACATTATTCTACATTAATATCATAGTTCTGTCCAGATGTTTCATCCGAACATAAACCACCATAAGCTTGATGGTCTTGGCTATAATCTGTCTCAGCATACTCGTCAGGAGTAGTTGCCAACCATAGTTCACGGTCAACACTGCTTAGTGGATCAAATCCATAAGTCTTCATTTCTTTAGAATCAAAATATTCTATACTCATATTACAAAATATACCATAACTTATAAATTGAATGAGCCGAGGATAAGCTCGGCTCATTCGTTTTTTTTGGCTTCTCGGATTACTTAGTAATCTTTGTTACGACACCAGCGCCAACGGTTCGACCACCTTCACGGATAGCAAAACGTTGACCTTGGTCCATAGCAATTGGCTGGATCAATTTGACCTTAAACGTAACAGTATCGCCAGGCATCACCATCTCTTTATCGGCAGGTAGTTCAACCTCGCCAGTCACATCCGTTGTACGGAAGTAGAACTGAGGCTTATATCCTTTAAAGAATGGTGTGTGTCGTCCACCTTCTTCTTTAGTTAACACATAAACTTCTGCGTCAAACTCTGTATGAGGAGTAATTGTTCCTGGTTTAGCCAAAACTTGACCGCGCTCTATATCATCGCGCTCAATACCTCTAAGCAAAATACCAACGTTATCGCCAGCTTGACCTTGATCAAGATTCTTCTTGAACATCTCAACACCAGTAACAACACTCTTCTTAGTGTCTCGGATACCGACAATCTCAACTTCGTCGTTAATCTTTACGATACCTTGTTCAATACGACCAGTAGCTACCGTACCACGACCCTTGATTGAGAATACATCTTCAATGGCCATCATAAATGGCTTATCAAGATCACGCTTTGGTTCTGGAATAAATTCATCCATAGCCTTAACAAGTTCCATAACTGCATCCATATCAGCTTCTGAACCTTCAAGAGCTTTAGTAGCAGAACCCTTGATAATTGGAGCATCTTCATCAAAACCATTCTTTTCAAGTAGTTCACGGACGTCCATTTCAACAAGTTCAACAAGCTCTGGGTCTGCAAGATCCATCTTGTTTAGGAATACAACAATTTTAGGAACACCAACTTGTCGAGCTAAAAGAACGTGCTCGCGAGTTTGTGGCATAGGACCATCCGCTGCCGAAACAACCAATACAGCCCCATCAACCTGGGCTGCGCCGGTAATCATGTTCTTGATGTAGTCAGCGTGTCCTGGCATATCAACGTGAGCATAGTGTCGCTTTTCGGTTTCATATTCCTGGTGAGAAACAGCAATGGTAATACCGCGTTGTTTTTCTTCAGGGGCGTTATCAATTTGATCGTAATTTATAGGTTTGTTTACGTCGCTTGGCAAACGCTTTGAAAGCGTATGGGTAATTGCTGCCGTTAATGTTGTTTTACCGTGGTCAACGTGACCCATTGTGCCTACGTTAACATGCGGTTTGCTTCGATCGAAGTCAGCCATGAATATTAGCTCCTTTTATTACTTAATTTTATCTTGCATGAGTATAACAACTCACACGAGTTACCAATGAATTGTATCCAACTATCCACTAATTGTAAAGTATATTCTAACTATTGATGAACTTTTCGTATCTCATCAATCTATTGCGTTCGCCTTAACTTTCCCGCAATACCAACATTTTGGTTTGTCTATAATTTCTCGTAATAACTATTCTTTCGGAACGTTAAGCTCTTGAGGCTGGCCTTCATCGCCATTATGTCCACTGTTAGACTGTTCTTCAACATAACTTTGCTGTTCTTCGCGTGATAGAACACGCTCACCCTGCAAAAAATCATCACCAAGTGCTTCCTGGTTCTTCCTCATCCATTCTTCTGCCTTGGCTCTTTCCTCATCAGAAGTTTGCCTTCTATTATATTCACTCATTTTCAAATCCTTTCTTGGGTTGATTACCAATTATATGGTATTTTACACCAGTTAAGTTGTCAAATATCAAAAGATCATACATGCTAATATTACTCGCTAATAAACGTAAGCCTATATGGGTCAAGCTCATTAATATTGATCATCTGATTATCCTTATTAACCGCCAACATTCTACTTACCTTCATATAATCACGTTTCATTAATAAGCTTTGAGTTACTTTAGATATTGAATCCTGTAACAAGATTTTTAACATAACTTCTATTCTCTGCCTTCCGTTAATTTGTTCGGTGTCAGGTTTCTGATCTAAACATACATCCATAATCTGGTTATTGCGTATCATTGTTGAAACATCGTCATTAGCATCAAGAACATATGAGCACTCACCTACCAGAGCGAAACCCTTGTAGCTATTTCGTTTTGGAATTTTCATCTCTTTTAATTTTATCAGAGCGAGAGGTAAGTTTTGTTTATCATATTCAGTAGCACCTTGTGGTTTACCAGCCTTAATCATATATACTCCGTCATCAATAGCCACATCCTCACGCTGTATCTTGTTATTTATGGTGTGTTTAGCATGTTGCAAGTCAGTACCGACTACCGTAGCTATTTGATTTTTGACAAAAAATACAAAATTTGCAGGACCGATTTGGTCTCCGTTTTCAGAATTTGTGACCAAAAAGCTATCGTCGCTACCTATCTCCTTTAGCACATCATTAACTAATTCCATTATCGATCGGTGCTTCTTTGTTGGCAAACCATCTACAAGTTGAATTGACTCTCTGTCCCCGTAATCTATTTGTCTTTCATCTACAACAATGCCATTCTGTACATTTAAGATTTTAAAGTTTTGCCAATATGATTTTTTATTACGCGCAATTCTTGTTTGGTGATCCTCGTAATCATAAATATCAAACATGGGGGCATATACCAAACCACTGAAGGACCTATACCAGTTTTTTGGGAAAATATAGCTTGATTCTGGACTAAATAAACTCAAAAAAGGTAACACTCGATCTTCTGCGTTTTTAAGATGCACGCTAGCGACCTCTCCATTCGACTTATTTAGAGATTCCCATGAAACATCACCATTTTGAATTCTATCAAATAGTACTGACCATTGACTACTAGATATATCCGGAATTTCTAAATTTTGATTTTTTAAAGTATATTTCCTTAATTGTTTAATCACAAAATTAAGATCCTCACCATCTAGTTCTTTTAACTGATCGATAATCTTTGTGTTCAGTAAAAAGGAAAGATCATGATCACTACTGTCTTCGTCTATATCAACATCACTTGGGACAATGTAGTGAGAAGTATCAGATACGTCATGTGTATCTTGTCTGGTTTCTTTAGTTATTGACTCAATCAATACATCAATATTTTGGTTCAAAACATCCGCTTTTCGTAACTTACCGAGAGGCTCCACTGTGTCTTCGGTACATTCTGTTAGAATCTCGTGTTGTACTTTGTTTGAGTCTTTAATTGACGAATATAGCCTATTTGCATTAACCAATGAATCAGAATATTCAAAACCTCTGTCTGGATGAGCGGTTTGAAGAATCGACTTAGTTAAAGCCAGTGAAGACATGACAGATGATATATCACCACCGTAAGCAACTGCTATTGGGGATACATACTCAAAAACCTCATCAATAAGCTCAGGGTTCGATTTCATAGATCAGATATCCAAAATTTAACAATTTTAATATACAAATAACTAAAATTCTACGCCGTCAATGATAACGACATCATTTTGTTGATCATCATCGAGATCATCTTCTCCGTTAGATTCTTCGTCGCCACTAGTATAGTCTCGCGATTCAACAATATCGTCGCCCCGTGAATCAGCAAGAAGTTCTAGAAAATCGTCAGAATAGTCCTCTGATTCGTCATCTCCCTCAGGAACGATACTTTGTTGCCGTTTATATTCTTCTGCGCTGGAGAGTATACTTTCAAGCTTAGTTCTTGAAATTGTTGTAGGATCACTATCCTCATCAAATAAACAAGAACTGTCTATTTCTTCGTAATACGCTGAAGCATCAACAACTCCAGCAGCAACTAGTCTAGACACAGTGTCTTGCCAGGCTGAATCATCAAAATCAACATCTCCACCCAGTATATCACTATCAATAGTGACGCAACTAGCTAATAAACTTGCGACGGCAACTTTCTGTCTTTCTGCCCAATCACTGCATGCAACAATTGCGTCAGTTGCCGCACTAATTAATGCAATTTGATCATGCTTAACACCAGCACCTTCAAATAATTCAAGGTCTAGTATCTCTCTTTTCTCTAACATATATTTCTCCTTAATCGTTAACATAAATACAAATATCTAAATGTATCTAAATTTTGTATTCACTTAACATTAGCATTAATTCATACATTTGTCAAGTAGTTGTATCCGTCCATAACATTCTGGACTCCTGTTGGCTTAATTGTAACACTTCTAGTAAGTACTGCATTGGACTTTTTAAACCAAGTCCATAATGTGGTCTTTTTGTGTTATACCATATACACCAGTCCATCAATGAATTATTGAAATCCTCAAGGTCATAGGCTAGATTATCTAGGTTCCAGTCTATAAACTCTTCTTGGATGCTACGGTTAAATCTTTCAACCATTCCGTTATTCTTAGGTCTTTTGGGATAGTTCCAGAGCTGTTCAATGTTTCGTTCATCACAGGCTCTTATGAAGTGTTTGTAGAACTCACTACCATTGTCATGATGCACTCGTCTGATCTCAAATGGGGTAACAGCTTGCAGTTTGTTCAGGAAGTCTGCTGCGTTGGTACTACTGGGGCTAGTATAGCCATAGGCAAAGCCGAATCTACCTTTGTAATCTACTGCTGTAAGTACATAACGGCGTATACCGTTTATAAACTTAACAATAGTGTCTATCTGTAGCATATCTCCTGGTTGCTCAGGCTGATAACCATTCCTGCGTTGTTTATTGAGTCTTGGCTTACGACTTTGTTTCTCAAGTAGTTTGCCGGTAGCACCTGAAACGGTTAACCTGGTATATTTTGGTAATAGGCCTTGAAACTTAAGGTCTTTGAGGATTCTACCTACGGTAGATGCCGAAGGTGGTTTTAGATTCCAAGCTGTACACTCATCTTTGAGTAATACGGCTAGCTTATCTTTACTTAGCTTAGGGTGTAAGCTTCTTTGTTCTAGAATAAAGTTAGTAATACGCATATCTACCATTCGCTTGCGTTTGTGTTTTGGTGCAGTGCTCTTTGGAGCTAAACATCTGAGTGAGCCATTGTTATCCTTTAGACGCCTCTTCCAGCTGAACACAGTGCTCCTACTTACGCTAAAAGCTTGTCTGGTGGCTTGTTCCCCGAAATCATCATAGAACTGAATTATCTTGAGTCTTTGCTCAATTACATGTTTATATGGGTGTTGGGTTATGTCTTGTATAGATCTCATAGTCTTACGAGCATAACCCCTCAAGAATGATTCAGTATATATCTGTTGCATAAAAAGACTCCTTCCCAGCTAGCTATCGCTAGCCTTCAGGAGTCCAATATGTTTCTGAACTTATGCAGTAGTATCACTTCTTCTTATGATTAATGCCTGTATAGAAGATTATTGTTCTAACTGTTATTTGCTATTTTTTGCAACAATAGCCTCGGCGACATGGCCTGGAACATCGGCATAATGATCAAGTTCCATGCTTGAACTTGCGCGACCTTGAGTCATTGAACGAAGGTTTGTTGTATATCCAAACATCTCTCCAAGAGGCACGAATGATGTGATTTCTTTAATGCCGGTCGTTAGGTCTTCCATAGATTCAATACGGCCACGCTTACTGTTTAAGTCACCAATCACGTCACCCATAAATTCTTCTGGAGTAACTACGACGACTTTCATTATTGGCTCTAGTAGTACCGGATTTGCTTGCTTAACTCCTTGTTGTAGCGCCATTGAACCTGCAATTTTGAAGGCCATTTCGCTAGAGTCAACATCGTGGTAGCTACCGTCGTAAAGTTCTGCCTTGATATCTACAACTGGATAACCCGCCAATACACCGTTAGCCATTGCTTCTTCAATACCCGCCTTAACTGGGTTGATGTACTCTGCAGGCACAACGCCACCCTTAATAGAGTTAATGAATTCAAATCCTTTACCAGCTTCATTCTGCGACAAACGTAACCAAACGTGTCCATATTGACCACGTCCACCACTTTGTCGGACAAATTTTCCTTCAACCTCAACGGCATCTTTACGGATTGTTTCGCGGTAGGCCACTTGTGGTTGACCAATATTTGCTTCTACACTAAATTCAAGCTTCATTCGATCAACTAGAATTTCAAGATGTAGCTCGCCCATACCACTAATAATTGTCTGTCCAGTATCATCATCAACATGAACCCTAAAGGTTGGATCTTCTTCCGCCAATCGTTGAAGAGCTAGGCTCATCTTTTCTTGGTCACTCTTTGTCTTTGGTTCAATGGCAATCGACACAGGTGGCTCTGGGAAGGTAATAGACTCTAGGATGACTGGGTTGTTTTGATCACAAAGAGTATTTCCGGTAGTAGTACCTTTTAGGCCAACAATGGCAGCAATATCTCCTGCAGAGACTTCGGTAATGTCTTCTCTTTTGTCAGCTTGCATTCGCACAAGTCGGCCAATACGTTCTTTTTGCCCTGTTGAACTGTTGAATACATACGATCCCGCCTCTAGTTTTCCTGAGTACACGCGTACGAAACAAAGCTTACCAACAAATGGGTCAGTAGCAATCTTAAAGGCGATTCCGGCCATAGCTCCAGTTTCTTCTGGTTTTCGCTCTAGCTCCTCGTCGGTCTTAGGGTGAGTACCCCAAACTGAACCACGATCTACAGGCGATGGTAAAAAGTCATTAACAGCATCGAGTAGTTTTTCAACAATCACGCCACGACCATCACCACCGGTAACGGCATAAAACTTACCCGTTAATACTGCAGTTCGGACGGCTTGCTTAATTTCTTCGACACTCAGTCCTTCTTCGCCGACTTCAAAGAACTTCTCTAGCATTACCTCATCTTCGGCTACAGCATTTTCGATCAACAAACTACGATACTTCTTGGCTTTATCAAGCATATCTTCTGGTATCTCACCCTCAACCAATTCATTATCTGTAAATTCTTTATAGGTGTAGGCCTTCATAGTAATCAAGTCAACTACACCGTTGATACTTTGTTCAAAACCGATTGGTAAATGAATTGGGAAGGCATGTTTGTTAAGACGATTATGAATACTATCCAAACTCTTATAAAAGTCACCACCTGTTTGATTAATCTTATTAATAAAACAAAGACGTGGTACACCATACTTATCGGCCTGACGCCAGACAGTTTCTGACTGACTCTCTACACCCATTTTGCCGTCAAATACGGTAACAGCACCATCTAGTACGCGTAATGAACGTTCCACTTCTGCCGTAAAATCGATGTGTCCTGGGGTATCAATGATGTTAATCTTATGATCCTTCCAGTAACAAGTGACCGCAGCGGATGTAATTGTTATGCCTCGCTCGCGTTCTTGGGTCATCCAGTCGGTAGTTGTCTCGCCTTCATGGACGGCCCCAATTTTGTGCTTCAAACCTGTTCGAAACAAAATTCCTTCTGTGGTGGTAGTTTTGCCGGCATCAATATGAGCAATAATACCGATGTTTCTATATTTACTTAGTTCTATCTTTTTCTCTGCCATTACCTCTCCTTAATTAAAATCCTTTTGGCTTGTTATTATTTACAATTTGTATTGCTGAACGTCGCATTTCTTCTGGAGGTCCAAAAGCAGTATTTTCTACTAAACCAAATGGCAATGGACAAGAATATTGTGAAACATTATCAGCACATTCTTCATTATCTTGAAAGCGACCACAGTCAATTCTTTCTGCTACAGACAATAGTGCGTACTTTCTCATTTGAACTATTAGTTCTTGTTCTTGCTTCCAACTTTGATCTACCGAATTCTTGTCAACAAACGCATCTAACGCATCTGTTGCAGATTCGCAAGCCATATAGGCTGGACACAGTCCTTCATAGATACACTTTAAACTCATATGATTACCTGGCAAAGTGAGCAAAAGCACGGTTGGCTTCGGCCATTTTGTGAGTATCCTCTTTTTTCTTAACTGCAGAGCCGGTATTGTTATAGGCATCGACTAACTCTAACGCTATTCGGTCTTCCATACTTATACCACTTCTTGCACGAGAAGCTTGAACAAACCACATAATTGTTAAATGTTGTTGACGTTGCCCTTTAACCTCAAAAGGGATCTGATAATTAGCACCACCAACACGACGAGAACGAGTTTCTAGACTTGGCTGAATATTTTTCAATGCTTGCTCAAAAACATCCAGTGGATTTTTAACCTTTAGTTTATCGGCAGATTTTTGCATTCCACCATAAACTAGCCTTTCAGCAATTTGCTTCTTACCATTAAGCATTACTCTATTGATTACTTTTTGAACTTGAACGCTGTTATATAACCGATCTGGCTGAATATCACGAACTAGACTCTTAGTTTTCTTCCTAGGCATGATTATTTACCTGCTTTCTTGGTACCGTACTTTGAGCGACCTTGTTTACGGTTTTCTACACCTTGTAAATCTAATGCACCACGTACAATATGGTAACGAACACCAGGAAGGTCTTTTACTCGACCGCCCCTAATCATTACTACGGCGTGTTCTTGCAAGTTATGACCTTCGCCACCGATATAAGCCCAAACCTCATGACCATTTTGTAAACGAACACGGGCAACCTTTCGAAGCGCAGAGTTTGGTTTTTTTGGTGTCTTGGTAGTCACCTTGACACAAACACCTCGCTTAAACGGTGATGGTTTCTCGTAATTCGTTGTTTTTAAATTATTCACCACACGGTGAAGAGCTGGCGACTTCGATTTCTTGGTCACCTTGGCGCGTGGTTTGCGCACTAATTGATTGATTGTTGGCATTGATTCTCCTTTACTGAGTTGTAATCTACCGCAACACTGCAAATGCCAATCGCAGAGGCTCGGACTACTTATTTAACTTGAACATTTTAACAAATTGATGTAATTTTGGCAAATCTGCAATCTTATCTAGGCCACAGCAGTAGTTTGCTCTTGTTGTATCTGACTCTCGTCCATTGAACTTTCAGAATTATAGCCTGTACCAACAGGAATCTTACGACCCAAAATAACATTCTCTTTCAGACCATACAGCTTATCGACTCGTCCACTAGTCGCGGCAGAAATCAATACACGTGTTGTGTCTTGGAAGCTCGCGGCGCTCAAGAAGGACTCTGTAGATAGGGATGCCTTAGTGATTCCCAACAACAACTGACTATATTGTACAGGCTGTTTACCAGAGGCTTGAAGCTTTTCGTTAGCATCCTGAACGGCAATCTTACTTGCAATGTCGCCTGTTACAAAATCACTGTCACCAATATCTTCGATTTGAACTCGACTAAACATTTGTCGAACGATAATCTCAAGGTGTTTGTCAGAGATGTCTTGACCCTGAGAAGCAAATATCTTCAAGATTTCGTTCATTATATAACGTTGTGTCGCTTCAACACCCTGAAGTCTTAACAATTCATGCAAATTAATTGAACCGTTGGTTAGTCTTTGTCCGGCAACAACTTCATCGCCATCTTTAACCTGAAGTTGCTTGAATCCAGGAATCTCATAACGAATTGCTGACTGTTCACCAGGAGTAATGAAAATTGACTTCTTAGTAACTTTTGCTTTACCTGCAACAGGAGCAATCAATGGATTTGCGCCTTCTTCTTCAGATGCTATAACGTCACCAATGTTGATATCAGCATTATTCTTAATATGAGCTTTTCGTTCACCGAGAGGATACTCGACCGGCTCGTCAGCTTTAGCTTTCACTTCTACCACGTAGTGATCGCCGTCTTCCCAAGCTTTAACTGTGCCAGATATATCAGAAAGAAATGCTTGTCCTTTTGGTGTTCTAACTTCAAAAATCTCTTCTACACGTGGTAAACCTTGAGTAATATCATCAGCTGCAGCCGAACCACCACCGTGGTATGAACGTAGGGTTAGCTGTGTTCCTGGTTCACCAATAGATTGAGCAGCAATAACTCCGATTGGATGATGACCAGATACTAGCTGGCCAGTAGCTGGGTCAAGCCCATATGACTTACGAGGCACACCTTTTGCTGAAAGAGCGGATAATGCACTCATGATTCGCACACCATCCAATGATTTATCGTCTTCAATCTTTTGTGCAATTTCTTTAGTGATTAATTCGCCCTTTTTGGCAATAGAGATAACGTCTTCCGCCAAGAAACGCCCTTCAAGTCGAGATGAGTATGAAGTTCCAATTTCTTCAGCATCTGAACGATTCAAAGCGAATCCGGGGTCGTCTTGATCTGAATCATCTTCGATCGTAAACACATCTTGTGCAACATCTACTAAACGACGAGTCAAGTATCCTGAGTCAGCTGTCTTTAGAGCTGTATCAATCATGGTTTTTCGTGTACCACGAGTAGAAGTGAAGTACTCTAACGGCGTCAAGCCTGCTTTATATCCAGATTTAATAGGTAACTCGATTGCTCGCCCGGTTGTGTCCATTGAGACACCAAGCATTCCCACGGCATTCTTGACTTGCCCGATGTTTCCACGTGCACCAGACACAACTGCCGTTGCCATAGCGCTATCTTCATCGGCAAATTGCTTACTCAAAGTATCTTGTACTTTTGCGTCAACCTTTAGCCAGTTCTCGACGGTGTGTCGATAGCGTTCTTCTTCTGAAATGAAGCCATGTTCATATTGTTCACTAATTAGCGCCGTTCGTTCATCACCTTCATTGATTATCGCATCTAGTCCCTTAACATCACGGAAATCATCCATCCCAAGAGATAAGCCTGACCTAGTTGCATATTCAAACCCAATAAACTTAAGCTGATCAGCAATCTCTGCAGTCTTTGCCTGACCGTAAATTTGATATATTTCCGAAAGAACTGTGTTTAGCTTCTTTTTGGTCATTGTATCATTCTGGAATGCAAAATCTTCTGGGAAGATTTCGTTAAACAATAATCGACCAAGAGTTGTTGATCTTATCTCGCCCCTAAAAGGAAGTTTGACGTAGCTTTGTAATGTAATCTTACCTGCATCAAAAGCCATGACTGCTTCAGCAAGATCAGAAAGCAGCATCGATTCTTTCTTAGTACCAGGTCGTTCATAGGTTAAGTAATAACAACCCAAAACTATATCTTGTTCAATATGTAATATCGGTGAACCATCTGCCGGCTTCAACAGGTTTTTATTAGCAGCCATAATTTCTTGAGCCTCTTTTTGTGCAGAATCAGATAGAGGCAAGTGTACTGCCATCTGGTCTCCGTCAAAGTCAGCATTGAATCCTTTACACACTAAAGGATGAAGCTGGATTGCCTTACCCTCAATAAGTATTGGCTGGAAGGCCTGAACACTTAAGCGGTGCAAGGATGGTGCACGATTAAGTAAGACATACTTACCTTTAATAGCCTCATCGAGTGCGTCC
Organism: Candidatus Nomurabacteria bacterium; assembly: GCA_023898625.1. Lineage (NCBI taxonomy): Bacteria > Candidatus Nomuraibacteriota > Candidatus Nomurabacteria bacterium. Next base: position 783,494 of record CP060231.1, on the reverse strand, counting down.
CAAACGGGTGTTTCTCCGGCTTCTATCATTCGAGTCGCAGAACGGATGTTATGAGCATAATCATTAGCTATCAAACTACCAATTACAAATGGCTTAAATAGCTCTAAGGCCATCATCTTTGGAAGTCCACACTCATTAATTGACAGTTCTGGTCCAGCAACAATTACTGAACGGCCAGAGTAATCAACACGCTTTCCGAGTAAGTTTTGACGGAATCGTCCTTGCTTTCCTTTTAGGACATCACTTAGTGACTTCAATCGACGACGTTGACCCGTTGCAGCCACGGCACGTCCTGAACGGGCATTGCCGTTATCAATCAGGGCATCTACAGCTTCCTGAAGCATTCGTTGTTCATTCCGACAAATCACTTCCGGAGCGTTCAGATCCATTAATTTTTTCAATCGGTTATTACGATTAATTACCCGACGATATAAGTCGTTCATATCACTTGTAGCAAATCGACCACCAGTAAGTTGAACCATTGGCCTAAGATCCGGAGGAATAACCGGTAATACCGAAATACACATGGAGCTAGGTTTAATATTGGCGGCGTCCATGCTCTCAAGAAGTCGCAATCGTTTCATCAACTTCTTCTTTCGTTGACCTTTGGCCTCATCAGATTCTTCAGTTAAAGTTTTAATGAGTTCTTTAAGATCAATTTCTTCAAGCAAGTCTTTTATTGCTGAGCCACCCATGCCAACTTCGATAATATCTACTAGCTCATCAGGCAAATTATAGTAATCATTTTCACTAAGTAGACCTAGCTTAACAAGAGATTCGACTTGAGCCTTATAGGCTTCAAAGGCCTGTGCAACTTCTTCAAGTTCTTTGGTCTGCATTTCAGCTAATGCCTTAATATTGGCATCGTCCTTCTTGGATTCTGATTCATATCTTGCCTTTATAGCTTCTTGAGCAGCTACAAACTCTGCTTCTTTGTCAGATAGCATTTGATCCCGCTTTGCGGTATCAACAGACTTAACAATAAAGCTTGCAAAATAGGTAACACGTTCAAGATTCTTAACAGTCATCCCAAGCAACAAGCCTACTGCGCTTGGAGTTCCTCGCAAAAACCAAATATGTGCCACAGGACTAGCTAATGCAATATGCCCCATCCTTTCGCGTCTCACAATGCTCCTAGTGACGATTTCGCCATTCTTATCGACTGCCGCCTCACGCGAACGAACACCTTTGTATTTGGCATCATGAGGGTTAATGTCCTTTACTGGACCAAAGATTCTTTCACAGAATAGGCCATCACGTTCAGGTTTTTGAGTCCTATAGTTAATCGTTTCTGGTTTAGTAACCTCACCATATGACCAATCCAAAACATCTTCGCCACTTGCAACAGCTAATCGAACTGCGTCAAAATCAGAAATAGTTGGTCCGTTAGAGTAACGCTTCATTATTTTGCCTCCTTTTCTTCTTCATCTATAGCAGATTCGCTACCAACTGCATTTGCTCCTACGCTAGCATGAACTTGGTCATCAAGCTCAAGCAAATCGAATTCGTCAACACCATCTTCAGCTGTTATGTCAACATCAGAAATCTCAGGAGTTGGAACATCAACATCCGATTGATGGCTAGCCTCATCTTTGATATTTTCAGCCAAAACATCCTCGGCATCGACGGCTTTATCTGGCAACAATAAGTCAACTTTCAAACCGAGACCTTGTAGCTCCTTAACTAGTACGTTAAAGCTTTCTGGAACTTTTGGCCCAATAATAGGTGTTTGCTTAATTATTGATTCGTAGGCCTTAGATCGTCCATAAACATCGTCTGACTTGATAGTTAGCATTTCTTGTAAAGTACTCGCTGCGCCATAAGCCTCTAGTGCCCAAACTTCCATTTCTCCAAAACGCTGACCACCATTTTGTGCCTTTCCGCCAAGTGGCTGTTGTGTCACCATGGTGTATGGCCCGGTTGAACGAGCATGGATCTTGTCAACAATCATATGGTTAAGCTTGATCATGTACATGCTTCCGACAGTGGTCCGTTCAGAAAATGGCTCACCTGTGCGCCCATCATACAGCTGTTGTTTTCCATCTTTTGGCAATCCTGCATCATTAAGTAAGTCCTGAATCTTTTCTGTCGATACTCCATCGAAAGATGGAGAAGCAACATGCAAACCAAGTGCACGAGCCGCCATACCAAGGTGAGTTTCAAACAATTGCCCAATATTCATACGACTTGGGACACCCAAAGGATTCAAAATAATATCAATCGGAGTTCCGTCTTCCATAAACGGCATATCCTCAACAGGCAATACTCTCGCAATTACACCTTTGTTACCGTGCCGACCACCCAATTTATCACCCACTGCAATTTTGCGCATCTGTGCTACAAACACTTGAATTTGCATAATCACACCGGCCTTTAACTCATGGCCATTATCACGGCTAAATACCTTAACGCCAACCACTTTACCGTGTTTACCATTGCTCATTCGCTGAGAAGTATCTCGCACATCTTTAGCCTTTTCACCGAAAATTGCCCGAAGTAGGCGCTCTTCACTAGAAAGCTCTTGTTCACCTTTAGGTGTAATTTTTCCTACTAAGATATCTCCAGGGTGTACATCGGCGCCAATTGTTACAATTCCGTCATCATCAAGATGTCTAAGTGCCTCATCCGAAACATTTGGAATATCACGAGTTACGATTTCAGGGCCGAGTTTTGTCTCGCGGACTTCCGTCATGTAGTCGACTATATGAATCGATGTCAGAGTATCGTCTTCTACTAGCTTACGAGAAACAATAATTGCATCTTCGAAGTTATATCCAGACCACGGCATGAAGGCAGCAATCAAGTCTTTACCAAGAGCTAATTCGCCACCATCGATAGACATCCCCTCAATTATTGGGTCGCTTTTCTTGAGTTTGTCACCAGTTTCAACAACGACTTTTTGATTGATTGATGATCCTTCGTTACTACGTACAAAATGTTGTGGGTTGTATGTAACTTTTCCAGCCTTTGGATACTTAACAATAACTTCATCTGCTGTAGCCTTAATAACCTCACCGTCTTCAATGGCTTGTACTAGCTGACCAGTATTACTAGCAACAACACCTTCCAGCCCCGTTCCAACGATTGGACGACGAGGCTGTACCAAAGGCACAGCTTGACGCTGTTGGTTGCTGCCCATTAAACTTCTATACACGAAGTTCTTTTCGATAAACGGAATCAAACCAGCGCTCGAGCCGATGATTTGTTTCTTTGATGCATCCATATGAGTAACCTCATCAGCATCAACCTCTCCAGATACTAGATGACTACGCGCCGAAACACGTTCGTTAACAAAATAACCGTCATCGCCGACGTCTTCATTAGACCCAGCGATAACCGATTGTTCTTCTTCTGATGCATCCAGGTAAATAACCTTGTTTGTAACCTTAGCCTTAACCGGCCATGTCACTTTAGATTTTACATTTGCCAGCTTTTTGGCGTCTGCCTCTGATATTTTACTACCGGCCTTGACTAGAACTTTGCCAGATTCATCCTCAAGATCTTGACTAGCGATGTGTCCTGGCGCATCTTTAGCGGTTACAGCATTGATTACCTTTATGTATGGTGTTTCGATAAATCCATACTCATTTATCTGGGCATATAAACCTAGATTAAGCACCAACCCAATATTTGCACCTTCTGGAGTTTCTACCGCACAAATCCTACCATAGTGTGTAGCGTGCGCGTCACGAACTTCGAACCCGGCGCGTTCGCGCGACAAACCACCTGGCCCCATCGAGCTTAGTCGTCTTTTTGCAGCCAATTCACTCAAAGGGTTAATCTGATCCATAAACTGAGATAACTGTGAGCTTGCATAGAATTCACGAACCGCAGCCACAATTGGACGAGCATTAATTAATTGCCCTGGTGTGACGGTCTCTATTTCGCACATACTCATACGATCTTTAGTATTGCGCTCCATACGAAGCAAGCCGATTCTAAACTGTCGTTGTACTAGCTCGCCAACCAATTTAACTCGTCGATTTGCTAATGAATCAATATCATCTGCTGGCTCCTGGGTATTATTCAACCTAATAATTTCAGCAATAATCGCCGTCAAGTCTTCTAGACGCATGACTCGATTTTCTACAGTATTTGGCACTTTCAAATCTAAACGCTTGTTTATCTTATAACGACCAACTCTACTGAAATCAAACCGTTTATAGTTATAGAACATATTTTCAATTAAGCTTCTGGCATTATCTACAGTCGCTAAGTCGCCAGGTCGAAGCTTACGATAGACCTCAATCAAGGCCTCATTGGTGCCTCTTGCTGGATCTTTATCAATAGTTGCATCTATATAGTTTATTTTCCCTTGGTCAACATGAGCAAATGCTTCTTTTATCTTTGCTTCTGTCATTCCAAGCGCCCGTAGCAAAGTTGTGACAGCAATCTTACGCTTTCGATCAATCTTTACGTACATAGCGCCATTACTGGCGGTTTCAAACTCAAGCCAAGCGCCTCTGCCAGGAATAACTTTAGCACCATACAAATTACCTGATGTATTTTGCTCTGCCGTAAAGAAAACACCTGCTGAACGAATCAACTGACTCACAACTACTCTTTCAGCACCATTAATCACAAAAGTACCACGTGAAGTCATCCATGGATAATCGCCAAGATAGATCTCCTGCTCTTTAACTTCCCCAGTTACTTTATTTGTTAGTACAACTGTAGCCTTTAGCGGTGCTTCATAAGAGACGTTGTTCTCTCTCGCCTCTGCTTCGGTAGTTTTGGGATCTTCAAAGTGATAATCTTTAAAGCTGAGTGATAATTTTGTGCCTGTATAGTCATCAATCGGACTAATTTCGGCTAACAGTTCGCCAAGACCTTCCTCAACGAACCATTGAAAAGATTTGTTTTGATGATCAACCAAATTTGGAAGATCCAAGATGTCATTTTTTTGTGTAAAGTACGTGCGTTTTTGAGACGCAATTGCAGACGTTTTTGCCATAACGTGTATGCACTCTCCTTAATACTATCCTAATTTATTCAGAGTATCAGCTACAATGACCCAAAGTTGTAACCAAAACTACCGAATATAATTTTGGATGCTAAATTGTTGATAAATGCGCGCGAAGATTCTAAGCATAATTTGGGTAGCTATCTAGGGTACAAATAGCAAAGCCCGCTTACCCTACTTCTTAACATCAATTTTACACAATGGTTTTAAAAGTGTCAAAAGATTTTATCTATGTTGATAAACCGTATCCATTACCCCAACTTAAGACACTTCCACCAAAAACTATACTACACCATATTTTCCCTCTTTATGAGGACAGTCCTCAGAGACTCAGAGAATAGCTTTTTATGGTTTTATCTTGTTTTATCTCAACCCCGTATTAGGACTCCCTACAGCTAATGTAGCTAGGCCTACTGGGTCTACTATGGTTCCGTTAGTGGTGTTGTCTATGTCTAGTTGTTGTCCGTCAGTAACTTGGTAGGTTACTTTGGTTACTGGTTTATTGTCTATAGTTAGGTTAGTTAGTGTAGGGTTAGCTATAGTAAGGAAAGAGTTATTGTTAGGGTTATGTTTTCTGAGAACATAGTTATTACTAGCTAGGTTGTAGTAGTAGAGGTTTATAGTAGCTGTAAAGCCTGGGGTATTACAGTCAGTAGTGAAGTTAGTTAGGCCTACTGGGTAGTCATAGCCAGAGTCTTTAGTAGATAGGCTATCTTCACTAGTTGTAGTAGTGGTAGTAATACTACATGCACTAGATGTTTGGAGTACTACATAGTTATTAGTTACTGGGTTTAGATAGCTAGTTACGTTAGCTTGGGTACTATCGGCTATACCGTCATTGTTAGCATCACCAGAGTTGGGGGCATTAGTCTCTACGGAGTCAGGGATGCCATCGGAGTCGGAGTCAGAGTTAGTGTCTATTTTGTAGGTATAGGTTATTTCGTTAGCTCCTGTGTTATTTAGGGTTAGGGTACTAGGAGGAGTAGATACTATACTGTAGCCTGCAATACTTGGGGGAGTAGGTAGATGAGCGGTACTACCTACTTTGTGGTAGAAGCTCATATTACTGGTAGGGTTGTCTTTAGCTAGGTAGGTTGTTAGGTTGGTGCTGTTGTCTGTGTTATAGCCTGTTACTTTGGTAGAGGGGGAGATGGTGTTACCTGATTGATCCTGATAGTTGATTTGAGCGTAGGCTGGGTTGATGAGGTGACCGCCAAAAAAGACTGGGTCAGTAGTGTTGCCGTTACCGTTTACATCAACTTCAAAAGTATCTGCTTCGGTCATAGAAGTAGAAGCATCTTGCAAGTTATTAGGGTTAGATGGGTCAGCTGTATACACCTGGACATACCAGGCAGAGGTGTAGAATTTGTAGTAAAGGAGATACATTTCTTGCACAGCAGCTTGTTGTTCGGCAGGTGTTGGGTTGTTAGGGTCTGCCCAAGTAGCTTTGTGTTGTTGCTCCAGTTGTTGCATTTCTAGCTCAAAATCTGCAAATGTATAGTCTGAATTGAACGCAAACACAGAAGGATCTAACGAAGCCACCCCATTACCAATAGTGACGGAGGTGAGTTGGTTGAAAAAAAAAGCCTCGCTACCGATGGTGGCGACTGAGCTAGGGATGGTGATGGAGGTGAGTTGGTTGGAAGAAAAAGCACCGCTATCGATAGTGGTTACTGATGTACCACCAATAGTGTTAGGGATAGTGACTGATTTGTTAAGACAAGCAGAGCCTCCATCTCTAGCCGTGGTTAAGTCTGCTTGGAGCCATCCATTAATGGTGCCATTACCTGTATCAAATTCAAAGCAAGCATCAGTATTAGGTGATGAACTAGTGTAGGTATTACCATTTATGGTAATAGATTCTATGGGGTTAGATATTAATATACCGCTACCTAGTGTGGTGGGGCTTCCGAGAATAGACATGGAGGTGAGTTGGTTGTAAGAAAAAGCATGGTCGCCGATAGTGGTGACTGAGCTAGGGATGGTGACGGAGGTGAGTTGGTTGTTAGAAAAAGCATAGTCGCCGATGGTGGTGACTGAGCTAGGGATGGTGACGGAGGTGAGTTGGTTGTTAGAAAAAGCATAGTCGCCGATGGTGGTGACCGAGCTAGGAATAGTGACGGAGGTGAGTTTGTTACCATAGAAAGCAGAGTTGCTGATGGTGGTAACTGAGCTAGGGATGGTGATGGAGGTGAGTTGGTTGTCTCGGAAAGCACCGCCACAGCCCCAGCCACCATTCTCTATAGTTAGTAGTGACGCTGGAAGTACCACACTGGTCAGACTTTTTTGACAGAATGCAACCGCACCTATATGCTCGACACCAACCCCACCTATAGCGCTTGGTATATCTACGCTTCTGTCTAGACAAGCAATGCTACTGCTTTTAATTAGGTTTAGATCTGCAAATATGTAGTCGTTTATAGTGCCTGTACCGGAATCAAAGTCAAAACATTGTTCACCAAGTGTACTGGTATCGGTATAGGCTGTGCCATTGTATGAGATTGAGGTTATGGGGTTATATTCAAGTATCCTTGTACCGAGGGTTGTGGGATTGCCTGCTATGGTGACGGAGGTTAGTTGGTTGCCTTGGAATGCATAGTCGCCGATGGAGGTAACTGAGCTAGGAATGGTGATGGAGGTGAGTTGGTTGGAATAAAAGGCATAGTCACCGATGGTAGTGACAGAGCCCGGGATGGTGACTGAGGTGAGTTGGTTGTATTGGAAAGCATAGTTGCTGATGGTGGTTACCGAGCTAGGGATGGTGACGGAGGTGAGTTGGTTGGAATAAAATGCAGAGTTGCCGATGGTGGTGACTGCATTGCCTCCAATAGTACTAGGTATATCTACAGCCTTAGGACAAGCTGGTTGGCCTGAGTCGTTGTTTTCGTTATCGTAGTAGTCTTCTATGGTATTAGTACCAGAGTTAAAACTAAAACAAGAGTCTGGTGGGGTAGCATTGGCTGTGCTGGTAGTTAATGGTATAAGGGTAGTTATAGTGAATAGTAGGGATAGTACTAGATAGTTTATAATTTTTACTTTGTTTGTTATAGATAGTTTATTTAGTATCTTTTTCATGGTTAGTTTATTTATTACACCCCTCTTTTATTTATCGTCTATTAATCACAACTTATCATACAAATGATTGTAATACCTCTTATGATAATAAAAAATGGTAGAGGCGTCAAATACTACAGCTCGCATATACTGCACAGAATACATATTTAATATAATGGCTATATGCCATCCTATGGGTACCAATGATTAGGTTGTTAGTATTTTGTCGACAAGACCGTATTGTTTGGCTTCTTGTGCGTCCATCCAGAAATCACGTTCCGCATCTTGAGCAATTTTCTTAACTGTCTGACCAGTATTTTTGGCCATGATCTGATTCAATAGTTGTTTTAGTCTAAGGCCTTCCTTGAGGTCAATCTCCATATCCGTAACCTTACCTCGGGTGCCAGCTGATGGTTGATGTATCATCACAGTAGAATGTGGTAACAAAAACCTCTTGCCTTTTGCCCCTGAACTCAGCAAAAAGGCTGCAGCACTAGCCTGAACACCAATACCAACTGTTTGAACATCACATTTAACGTATTGCATTGTGTCATAGATTGCCAAGGCATCATACACGCTGCCGCCAGGACTATTGATGTAAAACTTAATATCTTTTTTTGGGTCTTCGTTTTCAAGGAACAGCATCTGAGCAACAATCAAGTTTGAAGTATGCTCATTAACGTCCGTACCTAAAAATATAATCCGATCTTTTAACAGCCTAGAATATATATCAAAGGCGCGCTCCATACGACCCTCTGATTCAATAACTGTTGGCACTAGCACGGAATCTTTAATAGATTTTGTAGATTTGATATTCATATAGTATCTAGTATACAGAACTTGGCACTCAATAGTCAAGAGTGCTAATTTATAATCATCGTAAAATTATTTTGTAGCAATTTCAACTAGCTTTTTAACTGTTTTTTCTGTAATCATTCGCGATGCAATTTCTTGCCTGGCTTCTGGCTTTGCAAGCTCTGCCTGCATAGCTTGATCACTATATTGATCTTTTAATTCTTGCATCCTGGTATCTAGCTCATTTTTAGTTACATCTAGATTCTCTTTAACTGAAATTTCAGATAATACTAACCCAGTTTTAACTCTTCTCTCGGCTTCAGGTCGCAGTTGTTTATCAATAAACTGCTCCTCACTAGATCCTTCTTCCTCGAGCATTTCTTGCCAAGTCTGACCTCGATAAGTTAGATTTTGCCTTACTTCTGTCTTTAATCGTTCGATTTGCTCTGCAACCAAAACATCCGGCAAATCAACCTCACTTTTATCAACAACTTCAAGGACAATTTCGTTCTCTAGCTTTTGATCTTCCTGCTTTTGTTTTTCAGCTAAGAGGTGTTTTTTGATATCTTCTTTCATTTCAGCAACGGTTTTGAATGGCCCAATTTTGCCAGCAAACTCAGCGTCTAATTTTGGTTTAGTTATCTCGTTAATCTGATTAATGTTTACTGTAAAGGTTACTTTTTTGCTAGACAGATCCTTAACTCCGTAATCTTTAGGGAACTTCAAATCAAATGTTTTCTCCTGCTTTGGCTTTAGGCCAATGAGATTATCCTCAAATCCTGGAATAAATGCCTTACTACCTAATGTAAGTGCGTAATCTTTCCCGTCTGCTCCTTGTATTGGTTGCTTCTTGCTGTCAACACCCCTAAAATCAATTATAACCTCGTCAGATTCTTTTGAAGCGCGAGTTACTTCTTTCTTTGTAGCAGACCTAGTCCTTAGACTATCAATTACTTCATTAACATCTTCAGCAGTTACTTTCGCCTTCACAGGCTGTTTTTTTATTTTTTTATAATCGGTTAGCTTAACTTTGCCAAGCGTATCAGCTTCAGCTTCAAACTCTAAAGTAGTGAATGGCACGAATTTTGATAACGAAATCTTTGGGGAACCAAATGGCTTAATCTTTTCCTGATTAATAGCACCTATGTATAACGAATTTATTGCCTCATCGATGAATTCAGCCTGAAGAGCGGAGCTTTCAACATGCTTTTCTACTACCGAAAGAGGTGCTTTACCCTGACGAAAGCCAGGAATCTTGCTTTTTACCTGAAATTTAGTCAGAATCTTATCTTTAAGTTTTGATATTTCATCGTCGTCAGCACTAATAATTAGTTTTATTTTCGTTGATGATATGTCATTTCTTTTAATCTGCATAGTGACTAACTGTATCATCAAATCCTATTTCAGTCCAGAGCATTTACTTCAATCAAAAGTATTTTTGGTTACTTGCGTCGATAGTCTTTTATAATCGAGGCTATTCGCTCCAAGCTATGCGGTTCTTCAACACCAGTTTTTAAATCTTTTAGTTTATAATGCTCGCTGGCCAGCTCGTGGTCACCAATAAAGAGTACGTAGCGAATTCCTTTTTTATCGGCTGTTTTAATTTGTTTTTCTACCTTTCGGCCACTACTATCAACTGCCACATTAAGTTCCATTTCACGTAGTAATGAAATTGGCCTCAAGGCTTGCTCGTAAACATTTCCTAGCAATGCAACATAAACATCTGTATTAGTAGTTATCGACGGAAGCAAATCGTGCAAAACCAAAAAATTATATAAAGTAGCATCGCCCATTCCGAAGCCGACTGTAGGCACAGGGTCAACTCCAAACTGAGCCACTAAACCATCGTATCGGCCACCTCCAAACATTGAACGATTGTTCTCGGTATGCGTATCAAATACCTCAAAAACAATATCTGTATAGTAATCAAAGCCCCGCATTAATGTTATGTCAAATATTACATTTGTAATTCCAGATTGTTTGGCTAACGTCATTAAATTAGTTAGTTCCATGACTGTGGCATTGGACTGGGTTACGTCAGGTAATTCAGAAACAGATTGTACGTGCAACAAGGTATTTAATCGCTCCGTAAGCCTATCCTCTCGTTGTTGCATTGTTAACAATGCGTCTATCTTGGCACTAAATTCACTTCTGGGCATTTTATGAAGTCTATCAACAAGTCGAATCACCGTTGAGGCTTGCACCTCATCCATGCCAAGATAACCTTGAAGTAGGTAATTTACTAACTTCCGGCTATTGATATGTATTTCATACATCCTGGGCTTAGCGCCAAAAGACTTCATTATTTCATGACTAAGTTGAATCATTTCAAAATCTGCAGATAAATTACCAATGCCAAACAAATCAACGTTCAACTGCCAAAATTCACGAAGTCTTCCACGCTGTGGCCTTTCATAGCGCCATAAATTCGGGATAGAATACCAACGCAGTGGATACGCCAGCTCTTGACGCTTGCCAGCCACCATACGGCTTACCGATGGGGTCATTTCTGTCCGAATAGTTACTTGGCGGTTACCGCGATCGGTAAAACTATAGGTTTGTTCATTAACAATTTCGTCACTAGTTTTACTAGCATACAATTCGGTAGGTTCAAGCATTGGTGCGTCATACTCTTCATATCCAAAACTCTCAACAACATTGCGCCACTTATTAAAAATCCACTCCTGCAAACGCTTGTCTTCAGGATAGAAGTCCCTAGCACCTTTATATGGTTGTGTTGATAAACTCATCTCTAATCAATATTACCACTATCGATATATATTTTAAATAAATTCTGTTACAGTTTCATACATCTGTTATCAGATATACGCTTTACAGAGTTAATATTTTCTATAGGGCACATTGATTAAAGTTCAGCTAGTTCCATTAATTGGATATTATTCTATTTTACAATAATTTGCCCTAATACTTGAGGTTTATTAAAGTCAGACTGCTCATGCTCGTCTTCTGGGAGAGCATAAAAATTAAAAGCACCTGTCTTATTTGCTATAAAGCTATATCCACCGGGAGAGGGTAAGTCACTTTCCGTAATGATCTCATATCCTTCTAGACGTACTCGCGCCTCCTCATCCTCAACATTTATATTTACACGAACCGTGGAATCTTTATTGACCTCGATTTTTGAAGGCCCACTAATCAATTTTCCTTCCTCAACGACTAAGTTAAATGTGACCGTAGGCTTTTCGAGACGTTCAAAATACTCTGTTGTTGACAATCCGGCTGTTGCCATCTTGCTAGGTCCTCCATTAACCAAGGCATACTCATCACTAGCACCTGAAGCTTCGGTTGTATTGCTTTGATCTGCTTTATTTGGCTGTGTTAAAGGGCTAGCTGTATTGATGTTTCTATTTAAGCCTCGTGAATACACAAATATACAAATCGAAACTACACAAGCGATTATCAACAACCCAATAAATAACATGCCTGCATATGCTTTAGAATTTCTTAACAGCTTCTTTGAAATTATCTCAGCCATATAAATCATCTCCCATTATAGTAATCTAATAAACTTGGTGCTTGTCCCGATTCCCCTAAAAATGGCTTTGCATCTAGCATTTCTTGCCACGTTTTAAGAGCACTGAAATGACTAAATGGATTGCTCCCACTTTTTAGAACTGGAGATGAACCTGGAATAATAGATGGAGCAACAAAAACTGATGGTATCGGGGTATCTTCATCCCATAAAAAGAAAAATGCTATATCTCCCTTCTTATACGCATTACTATCAAATAATGGATTAAGAAAATTATGTGCCCATGCATCTCCAGAAGGGATGGAGTTATCATGAGTGTTCTCGTCATTTGTAGGAATTACTATTGATAGAGCCGGCAGGTTACCGTTGTTTAAATCAGTTAAAAAAGTATTAGCCGGGACGTCATGAGTATTGCAATATGTACTCGTACTGGCAGATTGACCGCCAAGATTAGAATAGAACCTCATTGGATCATGATATGAACCCTTCTGGTCACCGCTATTTGCGCAATTTGGAATCTTATTTTTTGTACTGATATATGATTTGGCCATCTTACCAAGGCTATTTAGTTTGTTAAAAATATTATCCACAGATGTAGTGTCGACATAATCGTTATCCTTAATGTTGTGAGCAGAAGGCGATAAACCACTTGTTAAAGTTGCATAGTTTGGTTTGGACGAATACGACCCATCCTTTTGGCCGTTGACTTTATAGTCTGCATCTTTCCAGTTAGCATAAGTGCCGCACTTTTTAGCTAGGTCTGCAATATAAGGCGAGTTTTTAGATGTAATAACTTCACTATATTTCTTATTTTCAAAGATTAGCACTACAACATGATTCCACTTTGCTGGTGGTGCTGTTGCTCCGCATGGCTTGCTTGAACTAATATCATCACTATTTTGCTTGGTTCCAAATAGCACAAAAGAACCACCTGAAGCATTTTTCTCAGAACCAATACTTACTTCTGAGGTTCTATTTCCCTGCTCAATTTCAAGGGATATTGAAAATGTAGATGCTTTTATTGACCAAATGATCACAGATCCTAGAATTGCAACAACTACAATAGAAGCAATAACTCGCTTCTTAATGAAAAATATCTTGATACGCTTCATGTCTTTGGTCTTAATGTAATCATAGCATTATCGTTATCGATAAAAAACATGTAGATATCATTTATTAATTGAAAATTTAGTAGCTCGCATGGGGAACTGCTTGTTCAAAAACTCTATGCTAAGCAAAATTTGCATAACTTATCGTATATAAAGAACTTTAAGCATTGGGTGGTGCAGTTGGAGGTGTAGGTGAGGTAGGAGGCGTAGGAGAGGTTGGAGATGTTGTAGTTGTATTATTACTGCTTATATCTGTTGGTGAAGATACAGGTGTGTTACTGGATGCAACTGGTGCCACTTGACTTGAGGCAGGAAATTGATCGGCTTTCTTTTTCTCGGCAAAAAAGTAAACAATAGCAGCCAGTGGTGCAAACCCCAGAATTAATGACACAATCAACACAACAAGCCAAACGGTTTTGTTAGGACTATTGTGTCTGATAGCGTGCACCAACATAAATATCCAAAAAATCAACAAAGCCACTAAGATGATGCCTAACAATACAAATATCAGTATTCCGCCAATTAATGGTCCGGCCTTGTCGGCAAGTTCCGAGCAACTTACGGGTTGGCCATTTAGAGTACATCCTGATGATGTTGTTGATTGAGCTAATAAAGCTAAGTTCATATTTGTCCTTTTTTAAATAATACCTGTATTTTATCATCAGTTTGCTTATATGCACACTGACTCAGGCTAATCTGCTTAGTAACTAGCAGATTTGGCATAAGTATACTTTCTAAAACAGCAGGCCTAATCCCTCCAGCCGTGTTTATATTTTGATATCAGCAGTTCTAACTCAGGCTTGCCAAATTTTTTCGTTAACTTATCAAAGCTTTCTACCGCCTCAACGCCAAAACGAGCAACGTATTCTGTATAAAACTTATGAGAGTTAAATACGGGTGGATCGATTTTGGAATGGAATTTATCGGCGTACATAACCAATTCTTCTTCTGGTGTTTCAGCAAGGTAATCTTTAGCCGGCAAAGGTAGTTTATTTTCTATTATTTGTCTTTTTGTGATTCCTGCGCCAGTATGGTGTGATGCAAATCTGCAGAGTTCCTTAGCAAAACCCTCGTTTCTTAGTATTTCTTCCCCACGAATACCATGTGTAATATATTTACTGACATCTATCTCAACACCATTGTTGTCAAATAGTGAATAGACTCCTATATCATGAAGTAAAGAACCCACTTTTACGAGCTCGATGTCTACATTTGCGCCCGACTTTTTCGCTAATTGTACAGCGATTTCACTAACAATTCTGCAGTGTGTAAAAACCAACTCAAAGACACTTTCTGTTGGCGCGTATTTTTTGTGCAACAACTCGATTTGCTCAGGCGTTGGTAAATTAGACATTATTCTCGGTCTTCTTCGCAATTATATGCAACCATGTAGAGTTTGCTGTTGCCTTATCGCCACTAATCTCAACAGCACCAAAGCCTGTGTTTTCAAGCACTTCATGAATTTGTGGCTCAGTCCAGTAGCAGAAAAAGCGTGGAGCGCCTAGTTTTGCCTCTGACCAACCCTCCCCCTCACCTTGTTTCAATGTAAACGCAAATTTACCATTTGTATTTAGTGCGTCGTAGACTTTCGCAATAACATGCTCTGCTTCAACGCGCGTAAAATGCAATAATACGGCGTTTGCCAACACGTAATCAAGTCCTAGCGGAAGTTCGTCAGTAATAGCATTGAGTACTTTTGCGTCAAAACCTTTTGTCTGCAACAACTCAACAAATGCCGTGCTAGCATCTGTACACTCAACAGCGTAACCAAGTCCTGCAAGGTATTCAGCATCACGCCCAAAAGCACTTCCAAACTCTAGAATTCGTGCGTCCTTTGGCACACCTGCAAGAGAGGCGTCTAGCCAATCTTTGACAACTCCAGAAACCTCGTGAGGTGTGCCGTCAATATATTCTTGTATATGCGTGTCGTAACTTTCAATAGTTCTGCTATTCGTTTCACTCATGGGAATGATTATATCACTCTAACAGTGTAAACAAACCGACCGTCCTGACTTTTCTCAACTAAAAAAAGAAAATCGGCGGGAAAATCCAAAAATGCAAAAAATCGCCCTTTCGAGCGATGTTTGAGGTTTTCTTAAAAATGGTGGGCGAGAAAGGACTTGAACCTTCACGTCTTGCGACACTAGTTCCTAAGACTAGCGTGTCTACCAATTCCACCACTCGCCCAAGCAATGTACATTTAATACGAGGTATATTTTAACCGATAAATCGATAGAATACCAGCCTAGAATCGCCATATTCTCGTTCAGACAAAATTTGGTAAGAATCACTAAGACGGATATCTTCCTTTGGTGGCAACGAATATATGATTACACCACCACTATTTAATGCTTTGGCGAGCTTATAAAGATGTGTTTTGTTTACATTATTGTATGGTGGATCGGCGACTATAATATCAAAACAATGCCCTGGATTATTATCTAGCCATGAACTTATATTGACCTGAGTAACCTTTACATCTGCCTTTAGTGCATGTGCATTTGCTTTGATTGTTTGAATAGCGTTTTTATCCGAATCAATTGCAGTAACATTAGTTGCGCCCCTACTAATGGCTTCTAGCGCCACCGCGCCACTTCCACCATAGGCATCTAAAAATGACAATCCCTTTATATCACCGAGTGCATTAAAAATTGCGCCACGCATTTTCTCGCTCATTGGGTGAGTTTTGTGACCAGATGGTGATTGTATTGTCCGCCCTCCGTAAATACCTGAAATGATTCGCATACCTAAATAATATCCCGAGGTTCGATGAGCTTGGCATCAACCAACGCTAAGTACCAAGACATGGTTATCATTTTTGAGATTGACGGAGCTAGTTTATTGCGAACATCCATCATCAATTTAGTTGTCCAACCTCGATCTTTGAATCTTTCAAACATGTCTAAGACGGCAATTTCACGAGCTGTTCTTCGAAACAGCTCAACGACTCCAAGAACCTGAGCATTATTGATATCCTGCTCTGTTATTGTGGCATTTGACATACTTAAAGGGGCAATAATGAAAGCCACGCCGAGCTCAAATAATCCATGGGTGCTCATCAAACCTTTTGGCCCGTAAACTTTCCAACTTTTTTTAAGGGTGTCCCGTTTTGTTTCGCCTTTTGGAAGGAGCTTTTCACGGACAGTCGTTCTTGTTTCTTTGCCTGATCCACGTATTTTACTAAGCTCTTCCTCATATGGATAGTGATGAGCAGGGGTTAGGCCATCAACAATAGCATGAGCCAACCAAGCGGATTCGAAGGCTACTCGTTCTTTATTATCATTTTTAAGCTCTTTAACCAATTGTGAATAATGTGATTGTATTAACTCTATCAACTGTGAGTCGTTGTTATCAAAAGGACTATAATAGTGCCACGGTTCATCCCTGGCCGGACTCTTTCGCTTAATAGCATCCGGCCCTTTCCTTCCTTCAAAATGCAATATTTTTCTAGAGCTAGGGAAAACCTTATCGTTTGGCAATATCTTGCTAAGTTGATTACGAGCAACACGGTCAAACTTTTGATGAGCGCCCATAATACGCCCAGAAACAGGCGTTAGAGTTGTTCCAGAATACATATCTTTGTTGTCTTCATGTTACTTACTCGTAACAGATCCTTTCGGTTAATTCAGATGAACTACAGATTGAAGCTCATGAATCCTTTTCTTGATATAGGGATATTTTAACAGATTTTCGTCATTTTGCATAAACACTTTTGCTGACTTTTGGGCTCTAGCTATCAATTTTGTATCTGTAAAATCGGCAATTTTCAGATCTAGTTCTCCATGCTGGCTAGTGCCGTACAATGATCCAGCACCCCTGATTTCTAAGTCTAGTTCTGCTAATTTGAATCCATCATTTGTTGACTCAATTGCTCGCAATCTACGTGATACTGAATTCGAATCACTAAGCATCAGATGACAGTAACCTTGATGTGAGCTACGGCCAACTCGTCCACGAAGTTGATGAAGCTGAGCTAGTCCAAACCTTTCTGGCGCTTCGATCAACATAACAGTTGCATTTGGAATATCAACACCAACTTCTATAACAGTCGTCGAAACAAGAATATGCGTTTTCCCTTTGGTGAATTCTTCCATGACTCGCTGTTTATCGTCTGCCTTCATGCGTCCATGTAGCAAATCCACCTTATATTCTTTAAAGATTTGCTCAATCTCGCTGAACGTATTCTCCACAGATTTTGCCTGCAATACATCCGATTCATTAATTAACGGACAAACCACAAACACCTGTCGACCAGATTCTAGCTGTCTTGTCACGTCTTTGTATGCTTTTTGGCGATCAGTTGGCTTCACAAGTTCAGTAATAATTGGTAACCGATTTTTTGGTTTTTGACTAAGTATTGAAATGTCTAGCTCACCAAATATGGTTAGGGCGAGACTTCTTGGAATTGGAGTTGCAGTGAGACTTAACATATGAGGCATATGCCCGACTTTAGATAGTAATTTTTGACGTTGTTCAACACCAAATCGATGCTGTTCGTCTACTATAACCAAAGCAAGTCTTTTGATGTCAACAGAATCCTGAATCAAAGCGTGCGTTCCAACTACGAATAATTTCTTTGACTGCTTGATATCTTCTCGGATATGATTTTTTTTGGTTGCCGATAACGACCCTGTTAAGGCAACCACTTGATCCTCTTGACCTAGTGGTTTGAGTAAATCCCGTATTGTTGAGGCATGTTGCTGAGCAAGGATTTCAGTTGGTGCCAATAAAGCCACTTGATAACCCTTGGACATGACCATAACAGCAATCATTGTTGCCACGACTGTTTTACCAGAGCCAACATCACCTTCAATCAGCCTATTCATTAATTTTCCAGACCCAATATCAATATATGACTGCCAAATCGCTTTCTTTTGTCCATCTGTTAAGGTAAAAGGAAGTCCTTGAGTAAAGGCCTTAGCTAACTCTGCATCGAAATCTATCTTTATACCACCAGTTTGATTTATATCTCGGCGTGCATATTGTGAAGCCAAAATTATTTCGAATAATTCTTCGAACCCTAAACGCTCATCTGCATCGATAAGATCTTTTGAGTTATTTGGAAAATGCTTTAACTTGATAGCTCGTGAGCGACTAATCAATTTTTGCTCACGAACCAAGCTAGGAGGTAAAGTCTCAGGTATTAAATCTTGAGTTGAAAGCGCAGCTTTTATTGACTTGCGAATTTGCCTGGAGGTAAGCCCTTTGGTTTCTCTATATATTGGAATAATTCTTGCTGTGTTTATTGGAAATGATGACACTAATTCGGTTGCTGGATTTGTTATTGATAGCCGTTTATAGCGAAACTCGAACAAGCCTGAAATATAATAATCTTCGTTTTCGTTCATACCATTAGCTCTGTATGGCTGATTGAACCAAACTAACCTAACACTGCCCGTTTCATCGCTTGCTACTGCTTCGGTAATGTGCAAACCACCCCTAATGTATCGACCTTTAATCTGCTTGATTTTAGACTTGATTGATACTTGACCAGGCTTTATTCGATCGATTGTTTCAACTTTTGAGTAGTCGTTGTACTTCCTGGGATAGTTGGTTAATAAATCCTCGACGGTTGACAATCCAAGCTTTGAATATAGCTTTGCTAGCTTGTCGCCTACTCCAGATATTGCGCTAATATTATCACTCAAGTGCACAATCAGTAGTATACTCTTAGTTAATTTATTTTGCTTTTTTTACTAAAAAGAATACGCTTGGACCAAAATATGTCTTAGCTAATGCTGATTGAAGAAATGTCTCTAGGGATAACATGACACTCTGAGGTACATATTTTTTTAATGTTGTTGATCGTAAGTTAGAGACTGACAATACTTTATCTACTTTTAATCCTGCATGGGCAAGTTGTTTGACTACGGTTTTGGGATTATGATTGACAAACGCAACTTCATCATCACGCTTGTTCTTGGCACTTCTGATATCAACCGGTTCAACGGGTAATTTCTTAAGTTTTAGCGCATGTTTAAGTCTATTTCGGCCGTGAGCATAGTTGGCCATCTCTAGTATTAAAACTCCATTATCGCTTAATACGCGGGCTAGCTCCTTAAACTCTGCTGAAGGATCTGGTAGATGATGCATAACTCGAATCATAGTTATTAAATCTACCGAGCTGTCTTTGAACTTTAAATCATCGGCTTGCATTTTTATCTGATGCACCTCTGGATAATCTTCAAGGTAATCTTTAGCAATATTCAGTTGCTGTTGACTAGGCTCTGCTAATGTAACGTCATCTGCATATTGCTGAAGCAGAATACATAATCGTCCATAACCACCTCCAATATCGACGGCCTTTTTGAAATGCTTATCTTTTAATAGTCGATGTATGGCCATTTCTTCAGAAGCATGCTCGTAATCGCGACCTTTCCAATATTTTAAGTAATTGTAGTTTCCGCTATCATATTGATCTGCTTTCTTTTTTGGATGTTTCGATTGTTCGATTGCTTTCTTACTATGTTTTGTCATACCAAAACAGTATATCAGTTTTTATTGATCTAGTTGAACAATGGCGTTATGGTTTTTACCACGCCTGATAATTGCATGGTGGCCATCAATAAAGTCAGCACTATTCCATGGTCGATCTTCGGACAGTGATACGCCATTTATATATAGACTCTTTTGCTGAATTTGCCTTCTTACCTCAGAATTTGATTGGATAAAACCATTTTCAACCAGTGATTTAGATATCAAAGAGTTAGAGTTTGTAGATATTAAGGGCAACTCTGTCTTCAAAACAACGAAGTCTTCAGATTTTAATAAAGAATAGTCGCTCGATCCAAACAGTACATCCGTTACGCGCACCACAGCATCTGCAGAGTCTTTGCCATGAACTAATTTAGTAACCTCATAGGCTAAGGTCTTCTGTGCCAGACGCTTTGACTTATCATTACTAAACTTTTGAATAATCTCATCGATTTGCTCTTTTGAAAGTTCAGTGTAGATTTTAAGATAATCTTCCACACCTTCGTCGTCAACATTCAGCCAAAATTGATACAACTGATATATTGACGTTCTTTCAGAATCTAGCCATACTGCACCAGCTTCACTTTTTCCAAACTTTTTTCCAGTAGCTTTATTGATAATAAGAGGGCATGTTAATACGTTAACCTCTGCTCCCTCAACACGCCTTACTAAGTCAACTCCAGATAATGAATTTCCCCACTGGTCGCTACCAGCTAACTGCAGAACAACCCCGTAATTCTTATATAAATACAAGAAATCATAACCCTGAAGAAGAGTATAACTAAATTCAGTATAGCTTATTCCGCTTCCTCCATCGCCTAGGCGTTTAGCAATATAATCTCTTTGGGTTAAAGGTGTCATACTAAAATGTTTGCCAACATCTCGTAAAAACTCTAAGACATTCATGTTGCTAAACCAATCAAGATTGTTAACGAATTCAATCTCACTCCCAAAAAGTTTGGCGATCTGCTTTGTTACTGAATCAACATTGTGAGTCACCTGGTCAACTGATTGCATTGGCCTTTCAGAATCTTTACCCCCTGGGTCTCCAATCAAACTGGTTGCCCCGCCCGACAAAATAACCGGTTGCCACCCGTGACGAATAAATACCTTATCCATCATAATTGCAGCTAAATTACCGATAGTTAACGAATCGACAGAAGCATCATAACCATGATAAAATTTCAGCTTTTTCTCATCTAAGATTTGTAGATTAGATATGGTGGTTTGATTGATAAAACCTCGCCACTTTAGTTCTTCTGATAATGTCATGATTACTATCATAATACAGATTGACAAATTTTTATAGGAGAACAAAACATTAAAATTATGGCTTTAATTATGGTTATTTTTGCTATAATATCTACATAACGATGAGGAATAGTACTTAAATGAAAACATCAAAACGTCGTGGGCGCGTTAATAAAAACGTATTTACTACAAGAAGTGGCAAAAGCGTAAAAGTAAACAGAAGCCTCTCACAGCGTGTTCAGGGGATGAAGGACAGCAAAGCATTACGCAAAGCTGAACGCTTAAGTGGCATGCCTAAATCTCGTTTTAAAAGATTCTTCTATCGATTACATCCTAAACGACTAGCAGCCTATTGGTTTAGCCGTGAAGGTGGGATAATGGCGCTCAAGATTGTTGGGCTGTCATTCATTGTCGGGTTTGTTCTGCTAGCTGGTATGTTTGCCTACTTTCGAAAGGATTTACCTAACCTTAAGGACATATCTGGCAATAATATTGGAGGAAGCATAAGATATTATGATAGAACAGGCCAAGTTTTATTATTTGAAGATTACGATGCTGTTAAACGAATACCTGTGGGAGAAAATGGCATCAATAAATACATGAAAGATGCCACTGTAGCCATAGAAGATCGTGATTTTTATAAGCATGGCGGATTCGATGTAAGAGGCATTATGCGTGCTGGGGTTAATAACGTCTTTGGACTCAGCGGTGGCCAACAAGGTGGTTCAACCATAACCCAACAACTTGTAAAGCTATCTCAGGATTGGACTAAAGACCAAACTTATACTCGTAAAGTTAAAGAGCTTATCTTGTCTGTTGAGTTAGAAAGAGAATATTCTAAGCAACAGATACTGGCTGGTTATCTAGACACTGCCCCTTACGGAGGGATTGAATACGGAGTTGAGGCAGCATCCAGAGATTATTTTGAAAAGTCAGCAAAAGACTTAACCTTAGATGAGGCGGCCATGCTTGCTACTATTCCAAAATCGCCAACCTACTATTCTCCGTATAGCAATAGCTTCGATAAAGATGCTTTTGTTGGTCGTCAGCACTATGTATTAGACCAAATGACTGATCAAGGAATGATAACTGCCGAGGAAAAAGAGGAAGCAAAAAAAGTTGACACAGTTGCCAAGGTCAAGCCTCGCAAACCTAAATATGATGGTATAAAATCACCCTGGTTTGTTTTGGCAGCCAAAGAGCAACTAGAACAGACTAGAGGACAAGACGCAGTAAAGAGGAGTGGATGGAAAGTGACTACTACTCTAGACCTTGATCTGCAACAAAAAGCCGAAGAGCAAGTTAGTAAAGGACTAAAACAAGTACGCCGACAAGGTGGGGATGTTGCTGCCTTTGCCGCAGAAGATGTTAAAACCGGGCAAATAGTTGCGCTGGTTGGAGGTAGTGACTTTAGTAATCCGGATTTTGGCCAAAACAATTATGCACGGATGCGCCTACCACCAGGATCCAGCTTTAAGCCATACGACTATACAACACTCATTGAAAACACCACCAATTCTGGAGCAGGTTCGGTATTATATGATACTCAAGGTCCAGTTGAAGGTTACCCCTGCACAAATAAACAACGTCCTCAGCAAGGTGGAAACTGTCTTTGGGACTATGATTTCAGATACCCTGGACCAACAACTATCCGCTATGGTCTAGCCGGATCACGAAACGTACCTGCCGTGAAAGCAATGCTTATTGCGGGCATAGATAAAACTATTCAAACTGCCGAAAAATTAGGTCTAAAAAGTGGTTATAAGTGCTACGCAGACGCAAGCCTAACAAAAGAATCTCAGTGCTATGCTTCATCTGCTATTGGTGACGGTGCATACTTACGACTAGATGAGCACGTCCACGGCTATGCATCTCTTTCTCGAAATGGGTTGAATATACCTCAAACTTATATACTCAAAATTGAAGATTCAAACAATAAAGTTGTCGATGAATGGAAGCCTAGCAAAGGCGAACAGGCCGTTAACCCAGAAGCAGCTTATATAATTTCGGACATTTTATCTGATCCAAACGCTAGCTACATGGCTACAAAGATCCAAAACTACAAAGGTCATAAGTTTTCTGTAAAAACTGGTACTACAAATGATTCCAAAGACGGTTGGATGATGGGGTATTCTACTCAGTATGCAGCTGGGGTGTGGGTCGGATACCATACTAGACAAAAAGATATGAGCGGATTTATGGAGAACATGACTTCCCCAATATGGAAGGGTTGGATGAATGCGGTACATGATAATCTAAAACCCGAAGAACGAGCTAAGCCTGCCGGGATTCAAACACTACCAGCTTATGTTCAGAGGACAAGTCCCGGTGGTCGAGCCCGTGTCCCTGGTCCGAATAATGATCTCTTCCCTTCTTGGTATAAGAATACTAAGAAAGCAACAACGGAAAAGCGAATTCTCGATCAAGTATCAGGTAAATTAGCCACAGACTGTACGCCACCGCGAGCAAAACAAGAAACTAGCGATAGCGGTGCTGATGCCTTCTCAAGTGATACACTACATGGCAATAGCTCATCAAGTGGATCCGGTAATGGCGACGATAAAGACGATGTCCATAAATGCGAAGACGTAAAACCAACTATCACCCTAACCGTACAAAAGAGTGGTGATCAGTACACCTTAGTCGCAACTGTAGTACAAGGTACTCACCCACTATCCGGTGATAAGTTCAAAGGAAACGTTACATTTACTGCTGATGGTCAACAGCTTGCCGGTGGTTCCTACGAAATTAGTGCTTCTGGTTCGGTCGTTTACCAAAACTATAAGCCAGCAAATGGAACTGCACCAACCATAACAGCAACAGTAACTGATAGTGTGCTGTACGATGCCAGCGACTCAAAAACTATAACGGCATCCTCCAACTCTTCACAATCATCAAACAACGGAAATTCACATAATAATCAATCGCCAAACCCATGGAATAATCACGATGATGATTAGAAACTAGTTAATTCGATTAACTTGATTTCAGGAATATATTAAGTGTGTCCTTTACATCACCTACAGTAATATGAAAATCATTTTTCTTTGTTACAGGACCAATTGTTCCCTCAAACCCTAGCTTCTTGGCTTCATCAATCCTTTTGTCGATGAATGGTACATGACGAACCTCGCCAGACAGTCCAACCTCACCAAAGACAACACAGTTTTTTTTAAGAGTTAGTCCTCTAGAGGCAGAACCAATCGCCATGCATATTGCTAAATCACTTGCCGGCTCCTGAATCTTGATCCCGCCGACAATATTCACATAGATGTCTTTGTCTGATAGATTCAACTTTGTACGTCTTTCTAGCATTGCCACTAAAACATTTAGTCTACTTAAGTCTAGGCCACTAGTTGCCCTTTTTGGATACCCAAAGCTTGTTTTGTTAACTAGCGCCTGGACTTCGACTAGGATTGGGCGTGACCCTTCCATTGTCGCTAGAACTATTGATCCATCCGTTATTCGCCTTTGGGCCAGTAATGCTTTCGATGGATTATCTATCGGTTGGAGACCATAGTCCATCATGTCAAACAAAACAGTCTCATTGGTCGATCCATAACGATTTTTTACGCTCCTAAGCACCTTGAATCCACCATATCTATCCCCTTCTAGTTGAAATACTGCGTCAACAATATGTTCAAGGATTTTTGGTCCAGCTATTGTGCCTTCTTTGGTAACATGACCAACGATTATCAAGCTAGTTGATGTTTGCTTAGCGCAATTCATTAACTGGTGAGTACTATTAGTTATTTGACTAACACTGCCTGGAGATGATCCAACACCTAAACATTGAAGAGTTTGTATTGAGTCTACCACTACGAGTTTGTATCCACCCACCTTGATTAATTCGACTATCTCCTCGGTGACATTTCCCGAAACAATCTTAACCTTATCACTGTTAACACCAAGACGTTTTGCTCTAATTCCAACCTGGTGGGCAGATTCCTCACCACTAACATACAACACTGAGTGATTCTGTTTTGCAAAAGCATCGCATACCTGCATTAACAGTGTACTCTTACCAATACCGGGCTCTCCAGCAAAAAGCATCACCGCACCCTTAACTATTCCTCCACCCAAAATTCTATCTAGCTCCCCAAACTTCAGTGGGTATCGCTCCTCTTTATCGGCTATCACCTCTGATATAGGCTGAGGTTTGAGGCTTTGTACTACATTTTTGTTGGTTCCAGCAACCGATACTATTATATCTTCCTCCAGCCTATTCCATTCTCCACACGCATGACATTTACCTGACCAAGCCTGCGAAACAGCCCCACAATTTGAACAAATATACCTCTTTGTTGTCTTTGCCATAACTTTAGTCTATCAGATAATTAAAAACTTTGTGGTCGGCTGTCTATTGAGTTTGCTAAATCTTGCATCTCTCCTGCGATATTATTACGAGATTGGACGATTTGATTATAGGTGTTTATATCGTTATCGACCTTATGTACCAGTACATTATATGAACCAACATTGGCATTAAAACCAGGCACCGCATTATTATATTCGGCTATTCTATTTTGGCTTATCAGGCTATCTAGTCTATTTTTTTCAGCCTTTAATGCATTCAACTGCAGATTTAACTCATTTTTACCAGCATCTATCGAGCCTTTTAACTCTGCTAGCTGTTTGTCGTAATTTGCAACTTGTTGTTGCCGATTAGTAAATTCAGCTTCGTAATGATTTGAATATCTAACCACTGCTTGACGATCAGTAAAATACTGTTTGTAGTAATTTTCCAATTCCGGCGAAAGATCGCTTACTTCTGTTGCTAATATAGAATGAAGTTCGTTTGATACAACCGAAGGATCCTGAGAGCGATATTTTTCGACATTGTCTTTAATTCTTTGATTGGTTAATTTATCATATTCAGCTTCTGTTAGCGCATCGACATGTCTTTGCTCAGACAAGGATAGCCTATCGTAGGCAGCATGTAGCATTTCATGGGCAGCGGTTACTTGCTTGACTCCAGCAAGTCGTTGATCTGTTATATTAAAAATGTAGATACCCTTACCAGGGATATAACATCCGATAACAATAGAAGTTTCTTGGCTACATGCCTGATTAAATTGTGAAGCCTGAGCAATATCAGGATGATTTACATAAAATATTCGACGAGCATGAGAAGTCATAGTAGTTTCATCAGCCAACGATGCTACTTCCTGGGGTGGAGTATAATTGCGTAACACCCACCAGTCATAGATATCTTCTCTTGCAAACCAAGTTATTAATATTGCACCTATTAAAACTAACGTAACAAGTAGGCTAGCGATCCGACGCGCGAACTTCATATACATTAATTATATATCACTAAAGCTTAAATTAGCTATTCAGATATTACAGAATATGCTAGTTCACGATTCTTGGTGCCGACCTCAACTATCGACCCTTTGTCGTATGAACCCTTAATCAACTCTACAGCGATATGATCCTCAAGAGTATCTTGTAAAAGTCTGCGCATTGGCCTTACGCCGTTTAGTGAATCATAACCATGATTTAATAAATAATTTCGAGCAGATGTAGTTAGTTTTACGCTTATGCCCTGTTTTGCTAGACGATTCTTGAGCTCGTTCACTTGTAAATCTAATATTTTGGAAATATTGTTTTTTGTTAAAGCCCTAAATACAATAATCTTATCGATACGATTTAGTAACTCTGGGCGCATCATCTTCTTAAGCTGATCAAGAACTTTATCCTTGTTTGATTCATGGAGTTTGTCTAAATCACTTAAATCAATCTTGCTATTTGCATCAAAACCTAGAGAAACTTCTTTTTGGAGTTTGTCAGCACCGATGTTACTAGTCATTATCACAATAGTATTTGTAAAATCAATCTTACGGCCTTTTGAGTCTGTCAAATGCCCATCTTCAAGTAGTTGCAATAACATATTCAATACATCGGGGTGAGCTTTCTCGATCTCGTCAAACAAAACCACACTGTACGGTTGACGACGTATCTTGTCTGTCAATTGACCTCCATCATCGTACCCTACATATCCAGCCGGGGCTCCCACTAAACGAGATACATTATGATGTTCGCCAAACTCGCTCATGTCGATTTTTACTAAAGCAGATTCTGAGCCAAAAAACTCTCGAGCCAATACCCTAGCAAGTTCGGTCTTGCCAACCCCAGTAGGACCCAAGAATACAAAAGATCCAATGGGACGCTTGGCACTGCTTACACCCGATCGGTTTCGTCGTACAGCCCTAGAAACA
The DNA here is from genome assembly GCA_023898625.1 of Candidatus Nomurabacteria bacterium. Classification (NCBI taxonomy): domain Bacteria; phylum Candidatus Nomuraibacteriota; species Candidatus Nomurabacteria bacterium. Next base: position 756,134 of record CP060231.1, on the reverse strand, counting down.
GCATGAACTGCTTCTTCTTGACCAATTACAAAACGCGATAAATTACTTTCTAGATTGAGCAAATATTTAGCTTCTGACCTAATTACTTTTTGCACAGGAACACCTGTTATTCGTGCCACAATCTCAGCAACGTCATCGCTTGTCATTGTAAGCTCATTAACGCTTTTTGATGCTGATTGCAACTTCTTTAACTCATCGTCAATTTGGCTAACACGTTGCTTAAACTGCGCCGCCTTTTCGTAATCCTCATTATCTACGGCATCATCAATTTTAGAATTCACAAGTTTAAGTTCATTTTTTAAGCGTCGCACCTCTGGTGGTGTTCTGCCTTTGTCTATTCGCAGATGTGCTGCAGTTTCATCAAGTAGATCAATAGCTTTGTCTGGCATAAACCTGTCATTTATATATCGATCTGCCAGATTAACAGTATCTTCTATAACTTCATCAGGAATCTTTACATTATGAAAAGATTCATAGTGCTTACGTAGCCCCTTTAATATCGCTACAGTTTCTGAAAGATTAGTTTGCGGAACCTGTACCGGTTGAAATCGCCTCTCTAAAGCACTGTCCTTTTCAATATACTTAGTATATTCATCTGTGGTTGTTGCACCGATAACCTGAACTTTGCCTCGAGCAAGAGCTGGCTTTAATATATTGCCGGCATCAAGTGAGCCTTCTGCCGAACCCGCCCCTACAATCAAGTGTACCTCATCAATAAAGATAATCGTTTTTTTATCATTTTCGAGTTCTTGCATGACCTTTTTTAAGCGTTCTTCAAATTCACCTCTATATTTTGTTCCGGCAATCATACTTGTCAAATCCAACATAACAATTCGCTTGTCTAGCAAGGTATCCGGCACATCCTCATTAACAATTCTCTGAGCTAAGCCTTCTACTATAGCAGTCTTTCCTACGCCAGGTTCGCCAATTAATACTGGGTTATTTTTTGTTCGTCGGTTTAAAATTGTAATGACTCGCCTAATCTGTGCTTCGCGCCCAATCACTGGGTCTAGCTTCCCTTGTTTTGCTAACCGAGTAAGATCTGTCCCGAAAAAATCGAGTGCAGTCTTTCGCCTTTGCTTTGTACGTACACGTCCTCCACTCGGATTTGCTGAATCTTCATATTGTTGCCTATTCAAAAATTGTTCCAGGCCATTTATTAAGTTATCGACATTTGTATTCATATCTCGAAGCAAAACAGTTGCTCTAGAGTTCTTCTGGCTTAGGATACTATAAAGAATATGCTCTGTACCACAAAACTCTTGGCTGTAATCCTGAGCTGTTTCGTAAGCCATTTTTAATGTCAGCTTTGCTGTTTCGCTCAAACCTTTGGCGCCCATATTTATGACAGTGGCTTTTGGTGTCAGATTTAAGGCAAGTCTAGCCCTATCGAGTGTTACTCCGCTATCTTGTAACATTTTTGCGCCGATAGATGCTTCTTGTGCCAATATACCCAAAAGAATATGCTGTGTTCCAACATACGGACTACCTGAAGCACGAGCAATACCGTCAGCTTGCTGTAAGCTTCGCAGAGCATTTTCGGTTAAATGATTCAGGATCTCTTGAAAATCAGATGAATTTGGTGGCATTTTTTAGTTATACCCTCGTTAAATTATATGTAGCGCAAAATCGCTGTTTTTAGTATAACTAAATTAGCACTCGCAAGTCAAGAGTGCTAATTACTTTCTTCGCCGTGTTCTTCTATTGCCTCTAGTAAACTACTCTCGAGTTCACTTTTCTTCTTTAACTTTGGTGGTTGTTTGGGCTCTTCTTTGATTTCCTTCTGCTCTTCCTTTGTTCCTACGATGTCGATTTCATAACCAGTAAGTTTACTAGCAAGTCTAACATTTTGACCACTTTTACCAATTGCAATACTTAACTGATCTTCGGGCACCTTTACTGTAGCTTTTTTGCGTCCCTCGTCAATATCTACACTACTGACCTTTGTTGGACTTAATGCATTAATAATATACTCTTTCGTGGAATCGTCCCAAATAACAATATCAATTTTTTCTTGCTCGCCAACTTCACTCATCACAGCATTTACACGAGTTCCATGACCACCAACAAATGTTCCTACCGGATCTACACCTTGAACAGTACTTGAAACTGCGATTTTACTGCGAACCCCTGCCTCTCTAGCAATACCCTTAATTTCAACAGCACCGCTTTCCATTTCTGGAACCTCTGCCCTGAACAACCATTCAATAAATTCACTATTTCCCCGTGACAAAACTAGCTGTGGCCCTCTTAAGCCACGTTCTACGTCTTTTAAGAATACTTTTAATCTTTGCCCTGGATAGTAGTGTTCACCTTGAATCTGCTCACTTGCTGGTAAAATTCCTTGTGCCTTTCCAAGATCAACACGAATCAAACGACCCTCTATCCTGGCCACAATACCATTAAGGATTGTTCCAATTTTGTCTTGATATTCGTTGACAATAATTTCTCTTTCAGCTTCACGTAAACGCTGTAATATAACTTGTTTGGCTGTCTGAGCTGCGACTCGTCCAAATGTTGAAACATCTTGATGTAGCTCTAGTGTGTCGCCAACTGCAATATTCTTGCGAATAGCTTGAGCCTTGGTCAATGAAATTTCGGTTTGCTCATCTTCTACTTTATCGACAACGGTTTTAGTGACGTATGCATCAACATCACCTGTGTGTAAATTTACACTAACTCTTACTTCTTGCTCTCTGTCCCCGTAATCTTTTTTGTAAGCAGCCGCGAGTGCTTGTTCGACTATTTCTTGCACTGTCTCTTCTGGCAAGTTCTTCTCTTCTGCGATAGCTCTTAGTGCTATAGCCATTTGTTTTACATCTAAATCCATATTTCTACCTTTCTTAACTAAACTATGAAAAAAGCCGACCTGTCGGTCGACGTTTACAACAAACATTATAACTTAAAAAAACTCCTGCTGTCAAAAGTAAATCAATTCGATGACTGCATTTATGATACTCTATAACAATGAGCAAAAAATTACGACATCTCTACGAACAGTTTCAACCGAATAACTATCAACTAACTCTAGATATTGATAAAACAAACTTAAAATTTAAGGGTGTGGTTGTTATTACTGGGAAAAAAGTTGGCAGACCTAGTCAAAGGATTACATTGCATCAAAGAGATTTACGCATAACGTCTGCTAAAGTCATAAAACACAACAAAAACGAGGATCAAGAAATCGAACTTTCTAGAATACTGTGTCACAAATCTTATGACGAAGTACGGTTACACTCTAAAGATCAACTATACGCAGGAAATTATACACTGGAACTAGAGTTTGAAGGCCAAATTACTGACAGCATGTTGGGTATATATCCATCGAAATTTGAGTATGAGGGTAAGGCTCAAACAATCATCGCTACTCAATTCGAAAGTCACTATGCTCGAGAGGCCTTCCCTTGTATCGACGAACCAATTGCCAAAGCAACTTTTGACCTAACCTTAACAACAGATAGTAAAGATGTAGTACTGTCTAATACTCCGGTCTCTAAACAAAAAACAATTGCAAATCGCACCACAACAATCTTTGAAACTACCCCAAAAATGTCTACTTATTTGCTTGCATTTGTCACTGGCCCTATGCACAGCGTTGAAAGCAAAACAAAAGACGGTGTTATAGTTCGTACTTGGTCCAGTTTAGCAAGACCAAAAAAAGAGCTACGCTACTCTGTTGATGAAGCAGTGAGAGTGCTGGAGTTTTTCACAGCATATTTTGGAGTAAAGTATCCTCTTAAGAAATGTGATCAGGTAGCATTACCAGATTTTGATGCTGGCGCTATGGAAAACTGGGGACTAATCACTTATAGGGAAGTTGCTCTGCTTAGCGATCCAGACAACCCATCAATAAGTAGCGAGCAATATATCTCCCTAGTAATTGCTCATGAACTATCTCATCAGTGGTTCGGCAATCTGGTAACTATGAAATGGTGGGACGATCTCTGGTTGAATGAAAGTTTCGCCAGCATCATGGAGCATATCGCACTAGATGAACTGCATCCTAGTTGGCGACAATGGGAGTTCTACACGTCAACAGATGTCATTACAACTTCTAATCGAGATATCTATAAAGATATTCAGCCTGTTGGTGTTAAGGTAACCGACCCAGAATTAATAGACACCCTCTTTGATCCGAGTATTGTTTATGCCAAGGGTGGTAGACTTCTGAAAATGTTACGCGAATACATCGGAGAAGAGGCCTTCAGAAAAGGATTAAACACATACTTCAAAAAACACGCCTATAGCAATACTTCTCGCGAGGATCTGTGGGAGGCTTTCTCTAAATCTAGCAACAAAAACATATCTAAACTCATGACGCCCTGGATTGAACAATCTGGTATGCCAGTGGTTAAAATTAATCATCAAAACAATATCATTAGCTTATCTCAGAAAAGATTCGTTCTAGATGAGGCTACGAATGGCACCCTATGGCCTATTCCACTACTTGCTAACGAAAATCTTTCTCATGAACTACTAAGCAAGCCAGCCCAGAATATTAACCATCTTAAGAACTCGCCAATTTTGTTAAATATTAATGGTAGTGGTCACTACTTCGTTGAATACGAAGACCAAGAAGATCAAGAATTTCTAGCTAGTTCAATCGCCAACATGACCGTTGATGCCGTTACTAGGATTAATCTCATTAATGATAGTTTATTATTGGCAAGAGGAGGAACTCATTCACTTCTAACTACCGTCAAATTAATATCTGATTGCCATAAAGAAGATCGCGATAGTGTTTGGGCGCTTATTAGCAGAACATTAGGATACGTACTCCAGTTAACCGAAGGTCATCAGGCTACCGAAGATGCGCTAAAAAAGCTCCGCATTCGGCTTGCTCGCGATTGGTACAAAAAACTGGGCTGGGATGATCAACCCAGAGATAACCCTAACACCAAGCAGTTACGCCATACAATGATTGCCTACATGATAGCCGGAGAGCATAAGCCAGCGATAAGTGAAGCTCTAGGCAAATACAACCAAGTTTCATCAATAACCGATATTGATGCTGAAATTAGACCAACAATTTTAAGTTCGGCAGTTCGTTATGGATCTCCTGATGTAATCGATAAATTAATCAATGAATATCAACAAGCCAGTTCTGAGGTTCAAACCGATATTACCAGTGGGCTGTCGAGTACCAAAGACCCCAAAGTCGCACACAAAGTAATATCTAAAGCACTCGGCCAAGACGGCTTTGTCCGACCACAAGATATTATGCGCTGGATGGCCATGTTTTTGCGCAATCGTCACACCCGAGAAACTATATGGGAATTTATGGAACAAAACTGGTTATGGTTTGAAGAAACACTATCTAAAAGTAAAGCTTTCGATTTCTTGCCTGTGTATACCGCAAATGCTATGAATGATGAAAAGTGGCAAAAACGTTACCACGAGTTTTTTGAACCAAAGCTTGATAACAAAACATTAGAACGCAACATCAAAATTGGTTTTGCAGATATTGAGGCTCGTGTTGCCTGGCGCAAGAGAGACCGTCAAAAGATTATTGATTATTTCAAATTACAGCACTAATCCATACCCTTATCGGTTGCCATAGATATCCAGAACGACGTTGTCAATCTGAAATTCCTCCCCACTCATTTCGATTGCGCCAAGCTGATAATCACCTCGCCAATTATTTGTTTGCACCCACATCTCTGCACTAAAAGCCATTTGAGAAAGCTTTTTAGAGGTAATATAATCTAGTCCGGCACCCTGGTTGTGAGTGCGCCGATATTTTACTTCAAAAAAATAGATCGCTCCGTTTTGTTTAGCTACGACGTCAATCTCGCATTTAGGAGTCTTCCAGTTTGTTTCGATTATCTGATAACCATGGCCTTTCAGGTACTGACTAGCGACTTGTTCGGCGTAATGCCCAGTAGAATAGTTAGTCATTTATCATTCCCTTCATTGGCGCAAAGGATCGCCTATGAATTTTTGTCAATCCAAAAACTTTAAGAGCTTGCCGATGCTTTTGAGTTCCGTAACCTACGTTTTTCTCAAAGTAATATTTAGGATATTTGTGTGACTCAAGCAACATATATCTATCGCGCACAACTTTAGCAAAAACACTAGCTACACTTACTTCATTAATAACGTTATCCGCCTTTACTAAAAATGTCGTATTGGTATACTCCTCCGGGCAATAATTGATATTACCGTCCATAATAATCTTTTCGTTTAGTTCAGCTTTAAGATTTTTGAGTGCCCTTTCAACCCCTAGGCGCATGGCATTACTCAACCCCAATTGGTCAATTTCATCGGCAGATACCCAACCTTCACCAAATTCGTAATACATAGCAAAAGTTTTGAATAATTCTTCACGACCTTTCCTTGTTAACATCTTGGAATCCTTGCATGCAATAGTATGGCCTGACTTACGTCGCGACCCCACAACTAACAAAGGCCCTGCCCATGCACCCCTGCCGACTTCATCTATTCCAATCATCACATATATACTATCAAAAGATCACCATATCGGTGATCTTGATTTATGGCAATTTAGGTTTATTTAGTCTTTTGCTTCTGTATTATCAGTTGAATTAGAATCTTGTTTGTCTTCAGTCTTAGGTTGTTCGGCGGGTTTTTCTTCAATTTTATTGACGGCCTCTTTGTCAAAATCTACGCCAGTTAAACGAGCAGATTTACCTGTTAGCTTGCGCATATAGGTTAAGTAATTTCTGCGAACTTTACTTCTTTTAACAACCTCTACCTTTACTACTAACGGCGAATGAAGAAGATAGCTTTTCTCTACGCCAATACCACCACTTGCCCGACGAACAGTAATTCGTGAGGTATGGCTATTTTTTCGATCTGTTCGGATTACCAAGCCTTCAAAAACCTGAATTCGTTCTTTGTTGCCTTCTTTAATCTTTTGATGAACACGTACTGTATCGCCAGAACGTACATCAACTACTTGATGTTTCTTATATTTTTCTTCAATTTTCTGAATTACTGATTGCATAAGACCTTATTGTACACTATTTATTTACTCACATCAACACTATTACCGATATTACACCTTAAGAGATACGTATTCTAGATAATATTTAGGTCTGGTCTGGCTTGGCGGAGAGCTTCTTTTCAGTGCTAGCTAGATTGTACAAATAGACGTCTCCACCAATACTATTTGGCAAGGTTAGTCCTTCGGCGCTGGTCAGGCCAGAGAGATTAAGACCTCCACCAATATTGTTTGGCAGAGTTAGTCCTTCGGCGCTGGTCAGGTTAGAGAGAATAAGGTCTTCACCAATACTGTTTGGCAGAGTTAGTCCTTCGGCGCTGGTTAGGTTATAGAGATAAAGACCTCCACCAACACTATTTGGCAAGGTTAGTCCTTCGGCGCTGGTCAGGTTAGAGAGAATAAGGTCTCCACCAACACTGTTTGTCAAAGTTAGTCCTTCGGCGTTGGTTAGGTTATAGAGATCAAGGTTTCCACTAATACTACTTGGCAAAGTTAGTCCTTCGGCGCTGGTCAGGCTAGATAGATCAAGGTTTCCATAATGGTAAACGATTGGTTGTTCTGGTGTTCCACTAAGGGCTTCTTCTTGGGTTAAGCTAATTTGTTGTGGTGGTACACCTAGAATGTTAGAAAGATCCATGCGAGTGTCTCTGTCTTGTAGTAGTTGTTCGATTCTTGGGTCTTTTTCATAGCCAAAGCCATTAATTGGATTGTCTATTTCGTAGAGGAATCTTAGGTCCTCTGTTGTTAGTTCACTACCACCGGCCTTACGTTCATCGATTTCGGTGAGTCGCTTCATATCGCTAGCTTTCTTTTGGTATTGTTCACCGTCTGGGAATTCTTGCATCTTTTCGCTTACCACATCAGCAATGAATGGATCTATTTCTTGGTCGGGGGCTATGCCTCTTACTTCGGCTATAGAGCTATCTTGCATCCTAATAGCTACTCTAGGTATTGTTGGGTTACCGTCTTGGTCAATAGAATAGTAAACATAGAAGTCACCTGTAGATAGTTGATTCCTGGCAGTTTCTATACCTGCTGTGCACCACTCTAGGGGGTGACCTTCTAGGCTATCTACTAAGGGTTGGGCATCACTACCTTGATCATACTTAACCCATTGTCCTCTGGTTTCTCTAAGTCCTTCAGTTGAATAGGCTGGTAGTTCAGATAAGAACTGAGCATACAACTTAGAGAAGCTTTCAGAAGATACTAGTTGAGCAAAGTCACTGTCGTTTAGCTTAGTACTAGTATTGTCGATTGGCTGTCTTTCTTTCTTAGGTATTCCTCTTTGGCTAGCCTTAGCTTCAATAGCTGAAAGGGTTAAAGCTAGAGCTCTGGGGTTGAGTGGTGGGAATGGAGATACAGTATCTTCTGTTCGTCTAGCAAAGCGAGTTGTTTCGTGTTCTACTCCATGTTCATCAGTTGTTGTGTTCTTTTCTAGTTTGCCCATTTTAGTAATGCTAGTAAATGCCCAGTACTTAAGCCACATTGGGTAGACAGCATCAGGACTGGAAAGATAGTCTACCCAACGATCTAGGCTTTCTTCTTGGTTAGAGATAATTTCTTTTGTTTTAGCTTGTCTGAACTCATCGGTTATTGGTATATCACCATAACCCATATTCCTGGCTATTTGAGCTTCTAGTGCAAAGGCAGACTCTGGAACTTGCTCTGGCTTGATAACATATTGTCTATGGTAACTATTCTTAATACGTTCTAGTACTCTTGGGTCATCACGATGACCTTGATGAGTACGTTCTAGTACTTTCATCCAGTCATCTATTTTATCTATAGGCTTGGTGTGTACTTCTGAATCTAGTTCGTGAGCTGGAATAGTACTTACAGCTTCAGACTCAGTTATATCTTCTGGTAGAAAGGAATCCTCTAGATCATGGCTTAGTCTTCTAGCTCTTCTTATTTGTTCTTGATTGACTGGGTCTGATTGATGTAGTGTACTGTATTGCTGATGGAGGAATTGAGCACCTTGGCGAGATAAATGATTTTCTGACATTAGGTATATATTAGCATGGGGAGAGATACATAATTCATTTTTACAATTAAATTCATTTGCTGATATTTAATAAACTCATACTATTAGGGTTGCTAATATTATTGAGGACTCTATTGTGTTAATAGATACACAAATTTATCCTAAGGAGTTACAATATAGGTCATGGACTATTCAGAAAAAGCACTGCAACTACACAAACAACTAAAGGGTAAGATTTCAATCGAACTTAAAGATGGTTTAGATACTAAAGATCAACTTAGTACATACTACACCCCTGGAGTAGGAGCGGTAAGTAGCCATCTTGCCCTCCATCCAGAACAGACAGCTGAATATACATGGACTAATAATACAGTGGCTGTAGTTAGTGACGGTTCGGCTGTTTTAGGGCTTGGCAATATTGGCCCCGAGGGCGCTCTACCAGTTATGGAGGGCAAGGCTATGTTGTTTAAGCATTTTGCAAACATTGATGCTCTGCCAATTGTTTTGGATGTTCACTCGGCAGACGAGATAGTCGCCACAGTTAAAGCAATTGCCCCTAGCTTTGGCGGAATTAATCTTGAAGATATTTCTGCCCCACTTTGCTTTGAGGTAGAAGATAGACTAAAAACGGAACTATCTATCCCGGTTTTTCATGATGATCAACACGGTACAGCAATTGTAGTACTTGCAGGACTGATAAACGCTATTAAAATCACCAACAAAAATTTAGATAACTCACGTATCGTTGTTGTAGGAGCGGGCGCAGCTGGTACGGCAATAATTAAACTTATTAAATTATACGCCAACCCCGAAATTTTAGCCGTAGACAGCAAAGGTATCATCAGCAAAGAGCGTACCGACCTTAATGACGAAAAGAAAAAACTGCTTGAATTTACTAACAAAAATAATGTTAACGGAAGCTTAGAGGATGCACTAAAAAATGCTGATATATTTATTGGCGTATCCAAAGGTGGCTTACTAAGCGCTGAACATATAAAAACCATGGCCAACGATCCGATTATTTTTGCAATGGCTAATCCAACCCCAGAAATTATGCCAGACGAGGCTAAATCTGCCGGGGCATCAGTTGTCGCTACTGGACGAAGTGACTTCCCTAATCAAGTCAACAATGCCCTAGCTTTCCCTGGTATTTTTCGGGGAGCACTAGATAATAAAGTACAAAAAATTACAGACGAGCATAAGCTTGCTGTAGCTAAAACAATTGCCGGTCTGGTTGAAAACCCAACACCTGACGAAATTATTCCATCAGTTCTTGATAAACGGTTAGTGCCAGAAATTGCCAAGGTTATTGTTTAACCAAGCACACGAATCACTTCGTCAAGCGTAGTTTGCCCCGCACAAACCTTAAGAATTGCGTCATGACGCATTGTCTTCATGCCACTCTTTATGGCTGCCTCTTCAATTTGTTGTGTCGTTGCGCCAGAGCTACTGTTTTGCATTAATTTTAAAATTTCACCGGTCATAATAAACTGCTCTCTTAGGGCGAGTTGTCCTGTAAAGCCATAAGGATTATCTGCAGACGAACCTGGTTTGTAAAGTTGTAGCGCACTTAGATTTGGCTTTTCAAAGTCTTCAGGCAAATCTGATAAAGCCCTAGATATATAGTCTTTCTCTTTATCAGAAGGCGTGTAGGCCTGTTTAGTATTGTCGTCTAACTTTCTAACTAGTCTTTGCGCCATAACTAACCGAATTGCAGATGCAAATAACGGGTTAGCGCCAATAACATCAACCAGTCTAGTTAGAGCTGCAGAGGCTGAACCAGCATGGAAGGTAGATAGCACTAGGTGACCTGTTAAGGAGGCTTGCAATGCAGTTTTAGCAGTATCCATATCTCGCACCTCACCAACCATTACGATATCAGGGTCAAGACGTAATACAGCCCGCAATTTTTCGGCAAAATTTACTTCTTGTGTACCTTTGCTATTGACTGGAATCTGAGTTAATCCCTCAAACTGATACTCAACCGGATCTTCGATAGTAATAATCTTTCGGCTATCATTATTAAGGGAATTGAGCATCGAATAAAGAGTTGTGGTTTTTCCAGAGCCGGTGGGCCCAACAACAAGAACAAGGCCAGTTGGTTTGGCAATAATATCGTCTACTATTTTTCTTTCCTCGGGATTAAGTCCTAATTTATCGAGATTATACATATCTTGGCTTAAGTTAAACAGCCTCATAACTATATCCATGCCATGGATTGTTGGAACGGTTTCGACTCGTAAGTTAACATCCACATCCGCACCATCTGCCATCCTAACTCTTTGGGCAATATGACCTTGTTGAGCATCTGGCGCCTGGGTCGATAAGTTTGCCGAGCTAGCAATAGCAGAAACTAAAATTCGATATTTCTCTGGAGTCATTCTTGCTATTGGGTGGAGTACACCGTCGATTCGGAATCGAATCCGTACATATCCTCGCTGGTTTTCAGTGTGAATATCGGATGCCTGTAATTTATGAGCTTGATGTACTAGATAAGCCAACATGTCATCAGCGCGTACCTGTTCAAGCATTTGAGAAACCCTCTGAATAAGATCCTCGGTTCCGGCGTTAGTAATACTAATATCCTCGTATTCTACCTTCCGTGGAGGATCATATAGACGCATATATTCTCTGTATCCACTATCAGAAATTAACGCAAAATTTGTTTGTTGGTCTAAAAATCGTTGCTTGAAGCTAGATATTGTAGTTTGAGATGTTGTATTAGTGATACCAAAAGTAATTGAATTTGAGTCTGCTTGAATAGGGATAATTCGTAATCTGTAAAGCTCATCTTTGGATAAGACATCCTTATACAGAATTTTATTGGTAATTTGAGAGGTATCGATATATGGCAATCCCAATATGCGAGCACGTTTTAAAGTTGACTGTTCATCATCAAATCGAGCATCTTGACTCATTGTTCATACCCACCAATCTGAACCACATTCATATGTCTCTATTTAAACACAAATGATACACTATGTGAATGCGTGACATTGTAATAATAGCAAACGACATTAGAAGTACCCACAATGTTGGATCTTTGTTACGTACTGCAGATGGATTTGGAGTTAGTCATTTTTACCTGACTGGGATTACGCCGTACCCTACCATTGACTCTGATCAACGTTTGCCACATATCAGCCAAAAGCTTACTAATCAAATCAAGAAAACAGCCCTTGGAGCAGAAAATTCCATTTCTTGGAGCTATGAAGATAACCTCCAGCAACTACTAAGAAAGCTAAAAAATGATCGGTATACAATCATTGGACTAGAGCAGTCTAGTAATAGCATAAAACTAAATGACTACCAACCGCCAACTAAATGTGCCCTGCTACTTGGCACTGAAGTTGACGGCATCCCTCACGACCTATTAAACCAATGTGACGATATTGTTGAGATTGCCATGTATGGTCAAAAAGAGTCCTTTAATGTAGCCCAAGCTACTGCTATTGCTCTATTTGTCTTGCGAGAAGCTTAAGCTTGTTGTATAGTTAAACCATGAGTCGCGCCAAGTCGCCAAAAACAAAAAAACACAATAACTTAAAACCAAATCATCGTCACACCAAAGAATATTTAAAGCATTACTACCCATTTATTCCGCTTTTTGCAAGTATTGGTTTTTTAATCATTGTATTGTTTAGTCCTTTCCAAAAAAGCAACCAAGCCGTATTAGGCGCGTACTCAAACATAACTCCCCAGCAGTTACTAAGTGCAACTAATACACAACGTCAACTTACGGGTGAGAACGCTCTAACAATTAATCCTCAACTGCAAAACGCCGCACAAAACAAAGCAGAGGATATGGTTAACCGAAACTACTGGTCGCACAAAACGCCAGAAGGTAAAGACCCTTGGGTGTTTATTGCAAATGAAAATTATCAATACCAAAAAGCTGGAGAAAATCTAGCATACGGATTCAATGACAGCGCCTCAACAATAGATGGCTGGATGAAAAGTGAGTCACATAAGCGCAATCTCCTTGATAAGGATTTTACGGAAGTAGGTTTTGGTATTGCTGATAGTAACAACTTTAACGAAAGTGGTCATTCAACAGTAGTAGTTGCGATGTATGCTGATCCGTTGCCTCCTGGCTCAGTTAGTAGTACTCAATCCAATCAGACTCATATTTTAGGCGATAGTAAGTCAGTATTAAATGCCAATAAATACACTGGATCGACATGGGGCATCTATTTAGTAGGAGCGATTATAGGCGTGTCTGTAATGTATCTCGCAGGGGCGCATGGTAGTAGCCTTAGAAAAAAAATAAAAAAGGGAGAGAAGTTCATAATAAAACACCCCTTACTCGATAGTGCGGTAATCTGTTTGATTGCATTAGGGGTCATTATGCTACGTTCGGCAGGGCAAATTTTATAACTATGGTCCTAGGCTAGATATACCTACTTTATTGCAATATTCTCTTCCCCAACCAAATATTTTAATTGTTCCATAACTTCATCCGAAATGTTTATTTTAAATGGTAGTTTTATGGCCTGTTTTTTAGACTCTTTACCGAGAACTAAAATAACCTCAGAATCGCCTTTGTGTAAGGAGACAATCTCTTTCAATTCAATAAGCTTAGCATTATCCGATGCATCGTGAAGTCTAATGTATAATTTTTGTTCCGGTTTAATTGTTCTTTTCACCTCTTTCATTTTAATCCGTGACTCTTTAGGAGTACGTTTCTTGCGCCCGGTGGGTTGGTATGCCTCGGCTTGCTCTAACGTAACCTGCCTGGCCTCATCAACAATTATTTTGACGTCGTCACCTATTACTCCAGACTTATCTTTTGCCGAAACCTTTCCTTTTACAATAACAACAGTATCTTTGTTCCATATTCCAATAGTTTGCTGAAACACGCTAGGGAAAACTATTAGCTCAATTTCTTTCTCTCCGTTAGTCAGCTGAATAAATGCCATCTTTTGGCCACTTTTGGTTACAATCTCTCTGGCATCAATTACCGATCCTCCTATTGCGACTACTTTAGAGTCGTGACTTGGCTTGATCTGTTTAATATCAACTGTAGTTTCGGCAAGAATGTTTTTGTATGCATCAAGTGGGTGCTGAGAAATATATAAGCCCAATAACTCTCGCTCCCAAAATAATTTATCATTAGAATTATAGGAACCAACAATTGGACCAAGTGTTAATTCTGGTCTAGCCGATTCACCATCTAAGTTACCGAATAGATCGGTTTGGCCACTATTTTGTTCTTTTTGAATCTTTGAAGCAAAAGCCATAATCAAATCAAGGTTATCAAGTAACTGCAATCTATCTGCCAAACTATCGAATGCGCCAGCCTTAATTAAGCTCTCTATATTTTTTCTATTAACTATACTTGGGTTTACATTTGCAAAAAAATCATCGATTGTTTTGAAGTTTCTGTTTTGTTGTCGGACTCTTAATATCTCTTCCACCGCATTCGTACCAACATTCTTTATAGCACTCATCCCAAATCGGATTTGCAATGACTCTGGAACAACAGCAAATTCTAAGAACGATTCATTAACGTCTGGTTGCAAAACCTCTATACCCATATTGCTACACTCTTTAATCTCTATGGCTAATCGATCAGTATCACCGTAAGCACTAGTCATCAATGCCGCCATGAAGGCCGAAGGATAATGTGCCTTTAAGTATGCAGTTTGATAGGCAATGAGCCCATAGCAAGCAGCGTGAGATTTATTAAAACAGTATGCAGCGAAATCTTCTAATTGCTTCCAGAACTTCTCCATTACAGATTTACTGATTCCAGATTGGTTTTGGCCACCAACAATCATTTTATCTTTCATTTTGGCCATCAGTTCAGCATTCTTCTTGCCAATAGCCTTTCTTAATGTGTCAGCCTCACCACCACTAAAGCCACAAACCTCTTTGCTTATCTGCATAACCTGTTCTTGATAAACTAAGACTCCATAGGTGTTTTTTAATGCATTTTCCATAGAAGGGTGAGGATATTGTATCTTCATTGTTCCACGTTTTCGTCCGATAAATTCATCAATAAACTGCATAGGTCCCGGTCGATACAAAGCAACCATCGCTACAACATCTTCAAACTGCGAAGGCTTTAGTTCTTTTAAATAACGCTTCATACCCGCTGACTCCAACTGAAATACTCCTGTTGTATCGCCGGCTTGTAATAGTTTGTATGTTTTATCGTCGTCTAAAGGCAGATTGTCGATATCAATATCTTTACCATGAACCTTTTTTATAATTCTCAGTGCGTTTTTTATTATCGATAAGTTTGAAAGTCCTAAGAAATCCATTTTGAGCAACCCCAGCTCCTCGATTGGCCCCATTGAGTATTGAGTAGATATCACCCCCTTTTGCGCCCTCTCAAGTGGGGCATACTTCACTATATCATCAGGTGCAATTACAACGCCCGCCGCATGAACTCCATGAGATCTTATTGTTCCTTCAAGTTGAGTGGCAAAATCAAAGACTTGCTTGGCGACTGGGTTATTTTGATATTCTGATTTTAGTTCAAAATTATCTTCCAGAGATTTTTTTAGAGGTATGTGTCGCCCCTGAACTGGAGGTGGAATCATCTTAGCTAGCCTGTCGGCATCAGCATATGGAACATTTAGTACCCTTGCGGTGTCACGTACAGCATTTCGCGCAGCCATACGACCAAAAGTAACAATATTCGCCACCCTTTCCGAGCCATATTTCTCAACACAATATTGTATAACCTCATCTCTGCGAGTATCTTGGATATCTATATCGATATCTGGCATAGAAATACGATCTGGGTTTAAAAACCGCTCAAACAGCAAATCGTATTGCATCGGGTCAAGCTCAGTGATGCGCAAGGCATAGGCAATAATCGATCCTGCCGCGCTTCCACGACCTGGACCAAAAACAATACCTTGGTTTTTCCCCCAATTAATAAAATCGGAAATTATTAAGAAATACCCATTGAAACCCATTGTATCTATGACCTTCAATTCATATGAAGCTCTTTCGGCAATATTGTCAGGTAAGGTTTTCTGAGCCTTGGATACTCCTAACTCTTTTGATTTTTCAAAAGATTGATTCCCGTACCTCCAAGCTAAACCTTGGTAAACTAACTTGTGCAGATAGGTCTTTTCGGTTTCTTTTTTGGGGACAGGAAATTTTGGTATCAAAATATCGCCAAGCTTTATCGAAACACTGCAACGATCGGCAATTTCTTTGGTATTTATAATTACCTCAGGATGTTCTGTTCCCCACCTTTTAATAATTTCTTTAGGGTCAGTAACATGAAGCGGAAACTCCTTCAATGACATACGTTTTTCGTCAGATAATAATGATCCCGTGCCAACACACAACAATACCTCATGAGCGTCTTGGTCTTCGTGTTTCAGATAGTGAGCATCACAGGTGACCACCACTTTGATGTTCAATTCTTTACCGATTTGAAGAACTTGCTTATTAATCTCTCCCTGCTCTTCGTTATATAGTGGATTATCTGGATGTCCGTGATCCTGGATCTCCAAATAATACCGATCTTTGAAAGTTTTCTGGTACCACGTAGCAATCTGTTTGGCTGTTTTGTATTGTCCATTCTTCAATGCGTCGCCAAGCTCACCCCCCATACACGCACTTAATGCGATGACCCCTTCGCTATATTGTTCAAGTAAATCATGATCAATCCGTGGGAAATAGTAATACCCGTCGAGATTTGCAATAGTACTAAGCTTCATTAAATTTTGATAGCCAGTATTGTTCATTGCCAGCAAAATCAAATGATATCTCTGCTTATCTTTTACCGGGTCTTTGTCAGTATGTTTTCGCGAAGCAACATATGTTTCTATGCCAATTATCGGTTTGATTTGTTTTGCTTGTGCTAATTTATAGAATTCGATCGCACCCGAAAGAGTGCCATGATCGGTCATGGCGATGGCTTGCATACCAGAGTCACAGACAAAATCCAATAATTCTGGCAGCTTTGTTAAGCCATCAAGTAAACTATACTGTGTATGATTATGTAAATGAACATAATCACTAGCAACAATCTTATTTCCCATGCAACCTTTAGTATAATAAAAAGTTCAGAACTAAGCGATATCTAAGGCTTGTATTACAACGTATTACTGCTGACTTTTTTCGATTGATTGTTGCACCGTATTGACAGCTGGGCCGATAATTGGAACTTCGTTGAACAATGATAACAGCCAGGCTGTCAGTGCCACAATTATTGCAGCACCAATGATGGTTCCGGCACTAAAGAACATCCCTCTAAGAAAATTCTCTTTATATAATTGTCGACGACTAACATACTGTGTCGTAAACAAAACCTCTAGAGCTCTAGAAGCAACTTGAGCATCCTTGTTGTTTAAGGCTGATTTTTGTTTTTTCATGTAGTTGTTTTGTTATGATGATTGAAGGTACTTTTTAAGCTGATTCTTTGCTGAAGTTACTTCCTTAATCGCTTTTTCTAGTTCTGGATTGGTGGTTTCGCCACCACGAACTGCACTAATTACCTCTTTGGCCTTTACTTGAGCTTTTTGAGCGACATCTAAAGCTTTGTCAAGTTCTTCCTTGCTTCTGCCTGACAAATCACCGGCTTTAGATTTTCCTTTTGTAATCAGAACGTCTAGTTCACTATATAAAACTTTTAGTCTCTTTTCTGCCTCAGCAAAGACTTTTGTTGCAGTGTCTTTGAGGTCTTTTCTGGTTTCTTTTCCACTCTTAGGAGCCGTAAGTATGCCCGCCACTAAACCTACTACTACGCCCAACATAGCGCCCACAGCAAATTTACTTCCATTATTACTAGACATTATTTTGATCCTTTCTTATTAGTCATTTCTGCTACTTTCGAAACAATATTGCTAAATATTCCCGTAATTGCAACTGGGCCAGCTGTCTTTCTAAAATAGCTACTGACAACTTCTACATCATCCATAACCTCATTTGCCTTGTCGGTAATAATCTGGATCTTTTTCATTAACTTGATTACATAAACGGCAATAATAATACATAAAACAAGTAAAATAGCTAAAGTTACCGAGAGTATAACAACCAATATTTCGTATGCGTCCATACTAAGGATAATACTACTCTTCTAGACGTTTTACAAGATACCTTCGAAACTCATCAGATATTGTTGTGTGTGACAGTGCCGTATCAACCAGTGCCTCAAGATACTTTAATTTATTGCCAGTATCATGATATACGCCTTCTATTTGCCTGCAAGCCACTAAATTTTTGGAGCACAACTGATTAATTCCTTCGGATAATTCAATCTCGCCTCGAGCACTAACCTTTTCTTCTTGTAAAATTGGCAAAATATCTGGCGTTAATAAATACCCGCCTACAGAAGCAATATTTGACGGTGTATTATCAATACCAGGTTTTTCGACTAACTGCTCAACTTCATATGTAGACTCATCGATCTTTGATCCCAGCCTAACCATGCCGTATTTATCGGCGTCTGTTCTGTCAACCTCAATCACTGAAATCACGGATTTTCCTGTTTTTTGATAGGTTTTTAGGAGCTGAACAGCACGAGGCACCTCTGATCTAAAGAAATCGTCTGCAAAAAATACAAAGAATGGTTCGTCGCCAAGCAGGCGGGAGGCATTTAGTACTGGTCGAGCATTTCCGCGTGGCTCTCCTTTTTGTCGTATATACACAAAGTTAGCCATTTCTGCTATTTGCTTTATCTGCTCTGCTTCCTTAGTTTTACCCTTAGCGATCAGTTCGTCTTCTAGTTCAACGGCTCGATCAAAATGATCTTCAATAGCTCGCTTTGTGCTTCCGGTTACAATAATAATTTCAGTAACTCCAGCCTGGACAGCCTCCTCTACAATCATCTGAATAACCGGCTTATCGATAATTGGGAGCATTTCTTTGGGCATGGCTTTTGTTTGCGGTAAGAACCTTGTACCAAAACCGGCAGCCGCGATGACCGCTTTTTTTACTGGTTGGTTATGGGTCATTGTTCTAGCTCCTTTGAAATAAGTTGCTTTGCAAGACCAGGATTCGCTTTGCCTCTTGATTCTTTCATTACCTGTCCGACTAGAAATCCCATAACTTTATCCTGCCCAGACTTTAAATCTTGTACGGCCTTAGTATTCTTATCCAGTACCGTTTTTACAAGCTCCACTAACTCATCTTCATCAGAAACCTGTAGCAAATCTCTATCCTTAGCAATTTTCAATGGATCACCACCATTTTTTACAAGATCCTCAATAATTACCTTCGCACTAGTTGAACTTATCTGATTTGACTCAACCAAAGTACACAGCGCAATAAATGACTGTTCGTCAAGCTTAATATCCTCCCAGGTAATGGTCCCAGCGACAACCATAGCCTGAACATCAGATGCTAGCCAATTGGCGATTTTTTTGGCCTGTTCTAAATTTGCCATATCCATAATTTGATACATGAACCTGCCAGGAACAAGATTATCAACAATAGTTTCACTTGTTGAGCCAGATAAATTTAGTTTCTTAAGCCTTTGCCTTAGTTGGTTTGGAGTAAAATTCATACCTTGTTTTACAGACTCAATCTGTTCTTTTGTTAGTACTACTGGTGGCAAATCTGGTTCTGGGAAATACCTATAGTCATAAGCCTCTTCCTTAGAGCGTTGAGAATATGTTTTTTGCTTAGCATCATTCCATCCCCTGGTTTCCTGAATAACCACGTCACCTTTTTCGAGAATCTCGATCTGTCTATTTATCTCATACTCCACAGCTTTATAAACACTCTTAAAGGAGTTTAGGTTTTTTGTTTCAGTACGAGTGCCCAATGTGTCATCTTTACTAACTGAAACATTAACATCAAAGCGCATATTGCCTTGATATAAATCGGCATCTGAAACATCTGCATACCTCATTGCTAAATGAAGCTCTTTAACGTAAGCTTTTGCTTCTGTTGCTGAATGAATTTCTGGCTCAGATACAATCTCCAGTAATGGAGTTCCTGCTCTATTTAAATCAACCAAAGAATAATCCTTGCCTTCAGGATGAGAGTTCTTCCCAGCATCCTCCTCGAGATGCGCCCGAGTGATACCGATTATATGCTTCCTACTGTCTACTTCTATATCAACGTGGCCACCTAAAATGATTGGTTGATCAAATTGAGTAATTTGGTACCCTTTGGGCAAATCTGGGTAAAAATAGTGCTTGCGATCAAACTTACTAAACGATTGAGGGATAGTATTCAAGGCGAAACCCGCCCTCATAGCCAAATCAACAGCAGACTTATTCAAAACCGGCAAGGCACCTGGCATGCCTAAGCAAATATGGCTAATAAGTGTATTTGGTTGGGCGTCTCGTGCATCATTGCTAACGCCCGCAAAAAGCTTGGTTTTAGTCTTTAGTTGAACGTGGCACTCAATACCAATTGTTGGTAGATACCCTTTAATTAGGTAAGGTTGTAAGACAGAATTCATAAAACCTCGAGATCTTTCAATGCTTGTCTAATGCTTGCTAGCGCCACCTTGACATCTTTTTCCTTCAACCTCATCTTCGGATGCGCACTTGCTTTAACTGCCAACTTATGAGCAGCCCACACCCCATCATTATCTGAAAACTTTTTTTGAGCAGATACTAGTTTCTCGCCCATATTTTTACCCTTGTATCGGCGTCTGGATAATGCTTCCTCGAGTAGTTCATCAGCATGGGAAAGTGCTGAAGGCCAAGTTTCTTTATGGGCACAGTATTTGATAATGTTCTTCCATTTTGTCTGGAAATTAGATTTTTTGGTCCGTTTTGGCGCAAACTTAACTACCAAAAAGGCTATTACAAGCACCACGAATACACCAATCAACACCGCTACCAGCATTTCAAAACTCATTTATTTAATTACTCCTTCTATTTGATTTGCAAAAGATAATAATTGACGATCGGTATTCTGTGCAGACATAACCTGGAGTCCTACTGGTAAACCATCAACACTCCCCGATGGCAAGCTAATTGCTGGAACACCTACAAGGTTAGCACTTACTGTCATTATATCTGTCAGATACATCGCCAACGGATCATCAATATTCTCGCCAATCTTAAAGGCCACCCTAGGCGCAGTTGGGCCAACCAATACATCAACCTCTTTTAATGCACTATTGAATTCACCAATCAACTTAGTACGTACAGTCTGCGCCTTTTTATAGTATGCATCATAGTATCCGCTACTTAGAACATATGTTCCTATCATAATTCTTCTTTTTGCTTCTTTTCCAAATCCTTGAGAACGAGACAACTCGTAACTTTCGTTTAATGATTTTGCCCCTTCAGCATGATGACCAAAGCGCAAACCATCATAACGACTCAAATTACTTGATACTTCGGCTGGGCATAAAATATAGTAACAAGCTAGTGATAATGATATTGAAGGCAAGCTGACCTCGACTATCTTGTGACCCTGCTTCTCGATCTTTAAAATAGCCTCTTTGATATTCTTCTTGATTTTCTCATCTAGACCATCTTCAAAAAACTCCTTAACCACTCCTATTCGAAGTTTTTCTTGTTTAACTAGGTCAGCATATGAATTTTTATCACGTTCAATGGTTGTGCTATCTAGATTATCTTTGCCAGCCATAACATCTAGCACTAATGCTGAATCTTCAACCGTTCTAGTAATTGGACCAATGACATCGGTACTACTAGCCATCGCAATCACCCCACTACGGGAAACCAAACCATATGTTGGTTTATAGCCTACAACTCCACAAAAACTAGCTGGCAAACGAATCGAACCCCCTGTATCTGTTCCCAAAGCAAAGGGCGCTAGGTCTAGCGCCACAGCCGAAGCAGATCCCCCTGAAGAACCTCCAGGAACTCGTTGTTTATCATGAGGATTTTTTGTCGTAAAAAAATCGCTGTTTTCAGTACTAGACCCATGAGCAAAGGCGTCAAGATTAGCTTTAGCAACACAGATCGCTCCTTCCGCCTCAAGCTTCTCAATTGCAGTCGATTGATAAGGAGCATCAAAGTTTTTTAGCATATTGCTTGATGCAGTAGTTTTAGCACCAAAAACTAAGAAATTATCCTTTGCAATAAAGGGTACACCCGCTAATCTACCGACTTTTTCCCCCTTTTTTATGGCATTATCAATTTCTTTAGCTCGTTTTTTTGACCGAGATACTATAGGCGCTACGATTGTTTGATATTCTTTAGCTCTATCTATGCGCTTTAATGAATCCTCAACTAATTCAAGTGCACTCAATTCCTGAGACTGAACTCGCTTAGCAATTTCAGCAATAGACAACCATTGTTTGCTCATAATCTATTCAATCACTCGCTTCACTTTAATTTGATTATTCTCTAGGTTAGGTACATTCTTTAATAAATCATCAACTGAAACTCCGTAATCAATAAGTTCGTCTTCTCTTGTTACATTAGTCAATCCGGTAACCTGTGAAGTTGGCTCTAATCCGTCTATATCCACACTAGACAATTGTTCGACATACTTAATAATTTGTTGGAGTTCTTTACTAAATTCATTCAGCTCTTCGGTGGTAAGTTGGATTTTTGAAAGCCTTGCCAATTTTAATACATCATCAACTGTTATCTCTGCCATTTACTAAAGTATAACAAAAATCGATAAAAAGTTCTTGTCAATATCAAATTATAGGTCTAAGATAAAAGCATAAGCTACCAGGAAGTGCTTATGTTAGCGATAGATGAAAGACAAATAACATCAGATTACTATCAACCAAACCCTGAATTGGATTTACACCCTCTACTACAAGAGGGTGTTTTTAGTTCTCAGACTATTGAAGGTGAAGTTCCAATTGCTGGCACTGATAGTCGATATATTCTTGAAATACCGGATAACCCTGTTGATGATACGGTTAATGTAATCGTCTACGGCTTTGCGGGCTCCGAGCCAGCCTACAGAGGATTAGCTAAAGCCATGGCTGAACAACAAGGATTGATTACTTTAAGATGTAAACCTTCACGCACTCAAAAAATAGGAGCTTCATTGCATCCATCGCATCTATTCAACCCTATGGCATTATCGTCCAAAATTGTTAGAGGCGCCATCGGCGCATTGCCTGATCATGGCTTGGATGAGAAGGTAAATCTTTTCGGTCATTCAATGGGTGGATATATTGGTACACACATCGCTCACCACAAACCGCAATTAGTTGAACGCTTAACACTATTTAGTTCGGCTGGATTGATTGAGCATTCGCCAAGAACGCTAGCGCCTGGAGTTCCAAAATTGTTAGGGCGTCTAGCTTCTGATATTCTTGAGCTAGACGAGTTTAAGCCATCGCCGGGTGATGCCCTACACTGCTTAAAACATATTGTTAGAAATCCAATACTTACCTTGGGCGAGATGATAATCGTCGGTAAATGCGATATCCGCAATATCATTAGCCAACTAGACCCTTCTGTCAAATTGGCAATATTACAGGCAAGAAATGATGAACTTTTTGATCTCAAAGAAGTCGTTTCACAGGTCGCCAATAGCACTGACAACTTTAGGGTTGTTGACGATGTTGGTCATGCCTCGCCAATCACTCACCCTTCACTAATTGCTCGTGAATACGCAGACTTATTAAGAGAATCTTCAGATATAACCGAGCGCCCACTTGTAGCCTAGAGTTTAGCTTTAATCTCCGCAATTAGATCACGAAGGTCGGCCGCCTTTTCGAATTCCAGGTTAGCCGAGGCGATATCCATTTGACCTGTTAGTTCGCGAATCAATTGAGCATACTCGTCTTTTGGAATCTTTTTCAGATCAAGTTTTGGCTTTTGAGACTTTTCTTCTTGTGAAATACGCTCATCAATCGCTTTAGATACACTTTTTGGGGTAATATTGTGAGCTTTATTGTATCTTTCTTGAATTTGACGCCGACGATTAGTTTCGTCAAGTGCCAACTTCATGCTCCTAGTTACAACATCTGCATACATAATAACTCGCCCTTCTTGATGACGAGCCGCACGACCAATAGTTTGCACCAAAGCCGGTTCACTTCTTAAGAATCCTTCTTTATCGGCATCGAGAATTGCTACAAGACTTACTTCTGGCAAGTCAATACCTTCACGGAGTAGATTTATCCCAATCAAAACATCATAAACGCCAAGCCTTAAATCGCGCAATATGTCTGTTCTTTCAAGAGTATCGACTTCGCTATGCAGATATGTTACTTTAATATTTATTTCTTGCAAGTAATCTGTTAGATCTTCTGCCATTCGTTTGGTTAGGGTTGTTACTAACACTCTATGTCCGTTAGTAATCGTATCACGAATTTCCGCAATCAAATCATCAACTTGCCCAGCCACCGGACGAACCTCTACTTTTGGATCTAGTAATCCAGTTGGACGAATAACTTGCTCGATAGGTTTTTCGCTTCGCTCAAGTTCGTAATCTGCCGGGGTGGCGCTAACATAAATAACTTGGTTGATATGCCTTTCAAATTCTATGAAAGTTAAGGGTCTATTATCAAGGGCACTGGGTAACCTAAATCCATGTTCTACCAATACCTCTTTGCGAGCACGATCGCCATTGTACATCCCCCGAACCTGAGGTAAGGTCATATGAGATTCGTCAACCAACATCAGAAAATCATCCGGAAAGTAATCTAATAACGTTGCCGGTTGTTCCCCCGATTCACGGTTTGTTAAATATCTACTATAGTTCTCAATGCCTTTCACAAAACCAGTTTCTTCAAGCATCTCTAAATCAAAATTCGTTCGTTGCTCAAGCCGTTGAGCCTCCAGTAGCTGGCCATTGCTCTTAAAATATCTTAGCCGTTCATCTAATTCATTACGAATTTTACCTAAGGCTACTTTGAGCTTATCTTTAGATGTAACATAATGAGAGCTTGGATATATAGCTACTTTCTGTGGTTTAGCCAAAATGTCGCCTGTCAGTGGATCCAACTTATGAATTGACTCGACCTCATCTCCAAAAAAATCAATACGGTAAGCAACTTCTTCACTAGCAGGAAAGATATCTACTACATCCCCTCTCACCCTAAACGTCCCTCTATGGAAATCAATATCATTGCGTTGATACTGTATATCAGTTAATTGCCTGATGAGCTTGTCGCGAACACGTCTTTCTCCCACTTTAACCACCTGAGATAATCCCCCATAATCATCTACCGATCCAATACCGTAAATACAACTGACACTTGCTACAATCAAAACATCGTTGCGAGACAGTAAAGAGTCGGTAGCAGCGTGTCGCAAACGATCAATTTCTTCATTTATCTGGCTGTCTTTCTCGATATAGGTATCACTACGAGCAATGTACGCCTCTGGTTGATAATAATCAAAATAGCTAACAAAATAATGAACTGCATTATCAGGAAAGAAGTTCTTAAACTCATTATAAAGCTGAGCTGCAAGGGTTTTGTTATGACTTAATACAAGTGTTGGTCTTTGTAACTGCTCCACTACATTAGCCATCGTAAAAGTCTTCCCGGAACCAGTCACTCCAAGAAGGACTTGCTCTTTTATGCCATTATTCAAGCCCTTTACTAGTTTCTTGATGGCTTCTGGTTGATCTCCGGTTGGTTTATAGCTTGACGATAGTTTAAATTTATTCACTACAAACCATTATAACAGCTAACCACCTGCCTGTTTACTTCTACCGAAACTTATGTTCTTATTATATGCCTCATAAATATCGCTGTACTGCTCTTCAAGTACGTCTTCTATTTTGCCTACTAAAGAATTCGGATCTGTATCAAATATTACCAAACTCTTTTTAGGTGGAGAGAGTGATTTCATAAGTTCCGGAATGATATCAGCTGCGCCACCACTACCCATCAGCACCCCACACGGTTTGCCTGCTTCAAGACCAGAAATAAATTCGTGCAAACTTCCAAAACGGCCACCAACGGTAATTAAAGCGTCGCTAGATTGAACTAAATATAAATCCCTCCCAACATACTGCATACCTGTAAAATTTATAAAATCAAAATATTCAAAAGGTAACCTATATTTTTTCAGATGTTCTCTTAGTGATGAGGCAGGCGAAAAGCCGATGCTCATGCCTCCTGCTAATTTAGCACCTTTGGCGGCATAAGATGGCAAGCCTACTGTTGCGCCGGTTGTCAGAATATGACCATGTTTAGCAATAGATTTTCCCAACAATTCTGCGAGATCAGCAGACTGATCTACCGTATCGCCATCAGCTGCGCCAGATACACAAATCGTAAAACTCAGGTGGCTTCCGTCATCCGTAGTCTTTACAGAAGGATGTGGATCTGGTCTAAATAAGTAGCTCATAAGGCTTCCGGCTTAATTACGTCATTGTCAAGCTGAGCTAAAACCTGTTCTTCAAGGTTCTTCTGGCCCATGTACCGTATAAATATTTCATTCCATAAAGATTCTCTAAAGTGATAAATTGCTCTCTTGGAATACGGTGAATCATTCACGTAACTGGCCGCTACATCCAACATATTTAAGGTTACTGGTCGTTTATCTGTATCTAGAATACCCACATAATCCATATCACGCCAAAAACCCAAGTCTGGATCAAGATCATATAACATATCCTCGGCACGGCGCCAATGTAAATCCTCCGGCTGAACATGTGGCTCAAATATTTCAGGATGTTTTTCCTTTTCGAGCTTACCAAAATATCGTTGTATAACTCGCCAGTGTATTTTATTGCCACTCATAATTGCACCACTGCTTGGATCAGCGATCAACGTATCAACAATCACTTTGCCAAAATTTGGTTCAACTTGCTTTAATTTAAAGAAAGCCGAATATAATCGGATTTCTTGTAAATAATGAAAAAGAAGAGGCAAGGTAAATATAGCTATACCTCTCAGGTTAGCTTTAGCTGTAATCGGAAGCATTAATATTACGCCTAGTTCTTTAAGATGAGTAATGTTGTGGCGTTTTTTGTGAATAAACGGCGCCGCGATGTCGCCCCAGCGTTCAATGTCCATTTCGATAACTTCAATCTTTCGAGATTCAAAATCTGTTGGTTTTAGTGTCTTGTATTGTTCGTTGAACTTATTCAACCATTCTGGAGTCTCAGCAAACCGCAAAGCGCCATATACCTCACCAAGATTTTCGTGTTTGATCATGCTGTCTATTGATCGATACCCAAGATGTTTCATTATTTGGGTTGGTGGAGTTTTCTTGAGCATTGCTTTAGCTACTGACTTTTTAAGTACCCAACATGTTTTGTCAACATCTACCTTTTCCCATGCTCGTCGCATTAATGGCATTAGTTTAACCGCATCATTTGGATCATCGCCACCAATTCTTCTTACTAACCTCTTATTGTGGTCATCAATCTTAGCTAATAACGCAGAGTGTAGCTCACGAGGCGATGTATCATCTGGGTCAAGACCAAGCTCTGAAGTCTTCATGCGAATGCTACCAATAATTTCAGCAGTTAATCGAACATCAGCGCTAGGATTTCCGCTTGCTTGTTCAAGTTGCCTAAGGCTCATTGTAAACATTGGCTCTTTCGCGCCTAATAGTTGTGATAGCATTTTGGACATCTGTAACTAGATTACCATAAGCAAGTTAAGTCCGCAAAAACGAAAATCTAAACTGCAATGATTTGAATTTTCATTTCATCTAAGTATTTATTAGACTTCAAGATACCGGCTTTTGCTCCGATATGTCCAACTACACTAGTTGAATTTGCGCTTCCGTATGTAATAGCCGTCTCTATTGTCTGGTTCATAGCCACCATGGCCACAAAACCACTACAGAACGCATCGCCAGCACCTGTTCTATCAATCACTTTGACATCTTTATACATTCCAGCCTTGTATATTTTAGAGTCGTGTATTACGTACGAACCTTTTGCCCCATCAGTAACTACAACTATCGGTACGTCTTTATTGGCTCGTTTCATTAATGTAAATAAATCTGCAGTACCAAATAATTGCTCCATTTCTTCCTTGTTAACACTCAATATTTCAAAGAAAGGTAGCATTTTTTTAAATCGAGCATGTTGCTTCAGCTCTCCCTTGCCAGGATTAATAGCAATTTTTATTTTCTTTTTTTTAGCATAATTCACTATTCCTTCCAATGCATCCATATCACCTGATAACGAGCTAACATAAAACCAATCTGGCTTTACCGATTTAAATCGAGTAGAAGTCAAGTTATACTCCGATGAAGCGCCACGATAAGTTAAGATGGTCCGCTCCCCAGATGGAGCCAGCAGTAATGTTGAATAACCAGTACCAGTGTCCTTAGCAAACCATACAAGGCTTGTGTTTACGTGATCATGCGCCAAGGTTTCTAGCACCACTCGACCGGCTATATCGTCTCCTACTCTACCCATATACCAGCTATTTAATCCTAGCCGAGAAAATGTCACGCTAGCATTGGTTGCACCACCACCAACGCTATGAACTACTCCCTCAATCTCATTTTTTGTTCCAAGATCAAATTCATTGACCAAATCTCCGTCTTCTTCTTTAACTGGCTTGAATATCTTGCCTTGCAAAAAAACATCTTGAACAGCTGCACCAATCGATACAATGTGTACTTTCTTCAAATTACTACCTATACCCTTGCCTTCCCAGCCGACCCGAATACCTCAATCTTCGATTCAACGACTTTTTGTACTGCACCAATAACCTTGCCCATTAACTTAACTACGGCATACTCGTCTTTGTTTTCTGCCAAGACTCTTTCTAGTGTATTCCGATAGGCTACGCGCATATCCGAGTTTATGTTTATTTTGCTAACACCGATTCGTGATGCGTCTTCAAAATAGTGTCCGGGCGTTCCACTTCCACCATGTAAGCTGATATTACATTCAAGTTCTTTACGAATTTGCTTTAATAACTCGAGGTCTAACTTTTTAGGTACTGGATACTTGCCGTGAAGATTGCCTATCGCTACGGCAAAAGTATCGATTCCGGTTGCGTTAACAAATGATCTTGCTCCAAGGGGTGTACTAAAAGTCTTTTTTATTTCCGCATAATCAATCTTTTCGGTATGCAAATTCGAACTACCCCCAAAATAATGAGGTTCACTCTCGACTAAAGCACCAGTTAGTCTAGCGTAATTAACAACCTCTTTTGTAGCGCTGATAATTTCTTCATCACTAGCGTCATGGTTTGCCTGTGATACATCAATATGGATAAATTCAAACCCCGCCTCTATTCCGTCGAGAGCATCTTCGACACTTGGACTATGATCAAGATTAATATACATCTCAATGTTATATTCCGCCTTGTAGTTATCTACCATATCGCGCACGTTGTCTAGCCCCAAGGCATCAACCTCACCCTTGCTAACTTCTACCAATACCGGCGCTTTCATTTTTTTTGCTGCTCTTGCTACCGCAATCAGCGTTTCTTGGTTATCAAGGTTAAAGGCACCTACGGCAAACTTTTTACTCCGTGACCTCTCCATCAAATCCCGTGCTTCAGCACAATTTTGTCGCATTTGTCTTAAAGTTAATGACACTATTATTTCCTCCTGCTTTGATATGTTTGATGAGCGACTAGTGCAATATGTTTTGCGGTTAATCCAAGATGTTCGAATAATTCATCTGGTTTACCAGACTCGCCAAATCTATCATGTACACCAACTCTTCTGAGTGGAACAGGCAGATGTTCTGATAAAAATTCGGCTACTGCACCACCTAGGCCTCCGGTTATTTGATGCTCCTCAACAGTGATAGCACATCTTGTCTTTTTGACACTCTTAATGATAGTTATAGCGTCTAACGGCTTAACTGTTGGGCAATGGATTACCTCCGCTTCGATACCTTCTTTGTAGAGTATCTCTGACGCAACTAATGCATGATACGTCATTGTTCCGGTAGCAATAATTGTAATG
Organism: Candidatus Nomurabacteria bacterium; assembly: GCA_023898625.1. Taxonomy (NCBI): domain Bacteria; phylum Candidatus Nomuraibacteriota; species Candidatus Nomurabacteria bacterium. Next base: position 726,466 of record CP060231.1, on the reverse strand, counting down.
TCTGCACCCTCGTCGTACACATAAGCTTTGCCAATCTCAAATGGCGTATCTTTGGTAGATATTATTGGTACAGCTTCTCGTGCTAATCGCATATAAGCTGGTTTTTTGTATTTAGCCAGAGCAATCGTGGCCTTTTCAGCTTCTATACTGTCACTTGGCGCAATCACTGTCATATTTGGCAAAGCTCGCATAATCGCAATATCTTCAAGCATCTGGTGAGTCGCACCATCAGGACCAACACTAACCCCAGCATGAGAACCAATAATGCGCACTGGTTGATCGTTAAGGCAAATTGTTGTTCTTATTTGTTCCCAATTTCTCCCTGGGCTAAAGGTAGCATAACTGCTAACGTAAGGAATCTTACCCATAGACGCCAAACCAGAACCAACGGTTACTAGATTTTGCTCTGCTACCCCAATTTCAACAAAGCGTTCAGGAAACGCCTCTTTAAATAGATGCATTTGTGTTGATTCTGTTAGATCTGCACAGCAAGCCACTACATCATCGTGGTGCTTGCCAGCTTCAAGTAATCCACGCCCAAAGCCTTTACGGTTTGGCTCAAACTCAACCTTTGACTTGATCCAGTTTTTATGAACAAGATGATAGTCTAGTGTGCTCATTGATGTTCCCCTGTAATCTTTCCGCCCAATGAGCGTAATTCTTTAAGTGCCTCTTTTGCTTGTTCTTTATTCGGCACACCTTGTCCTGGGGCACCACCATGCCATTTAAAGTTATACTCCATAAAATCAACTCCTTTGCCAGGAATAGTATGGGCAATGATGATACTCGGTTTTTCGGTTATTGCACGTGCCATCGAACAAGCGTCAATGACTGCCTCGATATTATGCCCATCTATTTCTTGCACATGCCAGCCAAAACTTTCCCATTTAGCCCGTAAGTCTTCTAAAGGCATGACATCTTCGGTTGGTCCATCAATTTGGATATTGTTGCGATCAATAATGCCAATAATATTATGTAAGTTATACTTACTTGCTAGCATGCCAGCTTCCCAAATATTACCTTCATTGAGCTCTCCGTCACCCATCACCACATATATCCAACGATGAGTGTCATGATCCATCTGCATAGCCAAAGACATACCACAAGCCTGGCTCAAACCACAACCTAGTGGTCCACTAGTGTTCTCTAGTCCTGGTAATCTAGTTCTTTCGGGATGTCCCTGCAGTCTTGACCCAAATTGTCTTAGTGTTAGCAGTTCCTTCTTTTCAAAATAACCGGCGTGTGCCATCGTTGCGTATTGCACCGGAACACAATGCCCATTACTCAACAATAAGATATCACGTTCGTCCCAATCTGGTTTTTTAGGATTATGCTTTAAAATATCAAAATACAATGCCGTAAATATATCTGCAAGGTCAAGTGGCCCAGCGCTGTGTCCACTACCTGCATGCTCAAGCATTCTGATAATATCTTCTCGGATTGAGTTAGAGATTTGGTTCAGTTGTTGGATTGAGTATGTTTGTTGGCCACCCATATATTTGATATTGTAACATGCTTAAGCTGTAAGGTTGACCAGTTTATCATAGTTTTGCTTTGGTGTAGGAGAATTTTGTATGTATCCACCAACATTCAATACCCTAACACCGCCAATTACCAATTGCTTAGCATTAGATTCATTAATACCACCATCCCAGCCGAATTCTAAATCTTCTTTCCATTCTTTTAGCTGAACAATTTTCTTTAATAAATCTAAGTCTGCAACCCCTCCAAACTTGCCTAAATCTCCGCTAAATATCAACACATGATCTATTACAGATAAAGATGGCTTTATGGTATGTGTTGATGTCTTTGGCAAAATTGCCACGCCTACCTTGATTCCTGCGTTATGAATTTTATCAGCAATTTTTATAAAATTACCATCCGCTTCAGCATGCACTATTATCATATGTGGCTTCAACTTTATGGCTTCATCTAAGAAATCTGCTGGAGTTTTATACATTAGGTGAAGATCGGCCTTCAAACCTTCTGGCACCCAAACTTGCTCTAGTGCGATGGTTGGCGACTTAGCGAATACACCGTCCGTTAAGTCAATTTGAATACGCGATGCAAAAGAGGAAACTTTATTGATTTGTGTCTGGTAATCATGTGCATCACTTGCTAGAACTGTTGGACATATAATCGGCATAGAACGTTCCTTTATGTTAGTTGATCCATTTGCTTTATTCTCCTAGTATATCGAACCGCGCCACCAAATGGAGTGTTAAGCCAAATATCGACTATTTGTTTCGCATCGTCTAGCCTTGAAAATTCACGCGCTGGCAAACATAATATATTGGCATCATCATCGTTACGAGACGATCTCGCCTCTGCTTCATTCCAAACTAAACTAGCCCTGATGCCCTTAAAACGATTTGCGCTCATACAAACACCTTGTCCGCTACCACAAAGTAGTATTCCTACACTATCAGGTGTAGCTAAAACACTAGACGCAACCTTTGCGGAGTGAATAGGGTAGTCATCGTCTTGGTCAAACTTATTACCACTAACATCCTTTACATCGTAATTTAAACTACGTAAATAATGCTCAATATGTTCCTTAAGCCTAAACCCGTTATGATCTGCCCCAACAAATATCTTCATATTTTCTTCTTTCCATTATACATCCATACAAATAGTGGTATCAACCAACCAAATAATCCATATATAAATAAGACAAGCTCTAGAGTAAATAACAATTTAAATTGAAGTCCTATTGAATGACCAGAATTACCTGGTAACACTAAAGTAAACATAGCAATCAACAACATAATTGGCCATGAAAATAACCACGCAACAAGACTCAAAAGAAACCATAGATTGAATGTGCTTCGATCTGAGACAGAAGGATCTTTGAAGTCCTTCATATTTTTTCTAAGATTATTCCATTTTACGCCTAAAATAATCACAGCTATCCACCCTAGCAACAAAATGAATCTCAAAATTAATGTAACAATATTAATGAAAACAAGTATTAAATCTGGTGTATTCTGAAAGATAATTCGAGATAGTATGTTTAAAACTATTGTAACCGGGAGTGACAACATCCATATTATCAAAACAATACAAAATTGGTTCTTTGCCCTATTTATATTTTTAATGTCCACAGATGGTGTTTGTTTATTATCTAACGAAACTGGTGATATATTTGGCCCCTCTGATTTTTCGATAGATGGACTAGGAGGAGCCTGTTGATTGTTGTTGTCAGCATTATTAGAAACATTTTTTGGATATTTAGAAGTTAGTTGCGTATTACTGATACCCATACTATCCTTTTTAGTGTAATTGCTTGCCGACGTCAGCTACAACCTCTACTAAGCGATTGCTATAACCCCATTCGTTGTCGTACCAAATTACCACCTTAGCTAAGTTTCCTCCAACTACGTTCGTTAGCTGAAGGTCAACAATGCCAGAATGACTATTACCAATATAGTCGCTACTTACTAACGGCTCATCACTAACATCCAATATACCCTGATAAAATGGCTCTTTAATTGCATTTTTTAGTGCTTCGTTGATCTGTTCTTTTGTTGAGTTCTTTTTTAGAACCATTGTTACATCACTTAATGAAACTACTGATGTTGGAACTCGCACACTCATCCCGTCAAACTTACCCTTCAGCTCAGGTACAGCTAAGGTAGTAGCAATTGCAGCACCTGTTGTTGTTGGTACAATATTTTCGGCTGCAGCACGAGATTCCCGCAGATCTTTAGCGGGTCCATCTTGTAAAACCTGGCTTGCTGTATAACTATGAACTGTTGTTAGCATGGCCTTTTCAACCCCGAAGATCTCATCCATGATTGACATAATTGCAGCGAGTGAATTTGTAGTACAGCTAGCATTACTAATGATGTCTGTGCTTTTGGAAAGTTTTTCATCGTTTGCACCCAAAACAATTGTGTCAATATCACCACTTTTAGTTGGGCCAGAAATTACGACTTTTTTTGCCCCAGCAGTAATGTGCATCTTGGCGTCTTCGCTTTTGGTAAACCTTCCGGTTGATTCAATAACCACATCAACCTCAAGCTCCTTCCAAGGCAAAGCCTTTGGGTCTTTCTCTGCGGTAACCGGTATCTTATAACCATCAACTATTAAATTGTGTTCATCAAAAGATACATTTCGTTCATAGGCTCCATAGTTTGTGTCATGTTTAAGCAGGTATGCTAAAGTTTCAGTTTTAGTCAAATCATTGATCGCAACGATGTCTATATCCGACCTATCAAAGGCTATCTTAAAGGCATTCCGGCCTATACGCCCAAAACCGTTAATCGCTACTTTAATCTTCATCATTTACCCCCACTTTTAATATCTAACATTACTGATATTTTACCACAAGCAATATCCTATCAAAAGTCTATCTTTATCTATCAAATACCTTGAATTCACCCTCTCTTAGAGCAAGTATAGGCAAGTTAGCGTCGCCATAGTTAGCTAGTTGATCATAGGCTTTCTGCCAATCAATCGGTCCACGAGGGTCGTCATCGCCAAAATTCGATTGATAATGCGGTATGAACTTGATAGGCAGGATACCGAAGCCTTCGTGAACTTCACGCCAATCACAAGTCCAGAAGGCAACACTTAGCATATCAGAACTTGCAGAGTTTGTCGCCACCACCTTTCCTTCAAAGATAGCTGAAATATCAAATTGATTCATCCAAAAGTTCAGTAGGTGTTCGTCGCCACCGTGAAAGTAAATCACATCTGCAATGAGGCCAAGCCAAAAGAGTTTGTCTTGAAACACACCTTAACTCCTTTTCTCGAACCACTGCTGTGGCCTATTGAACTGCCAGGGATCACGGGTATTTGATTTGTGAATGGGTAACTTCTCGCCATACATCCCCAACAATATAGGGCTCTTTCTTGAGATATTTCTGTAACTCATCTTCTGAGTTAAAGTTCATTACATACATAGAACCTTTCATTGAACCATCATCGTGCAGTAGTGCCGCTCCGTACCATAAGTTGCCGGACGCCAAGAGCTCATCACCCATCTTAATGTGGTCTTGCCGAGCTGCCTGCCTGCGGGCAAGCGCGTCTTTGTCAGTCCCATCTAGTCCTATGATTACAACTTGCATATTGTCACTCTCCTTAAAATTACCATGTCACTAGAATCAATTTACCCTATTTGGAAATTCGTTCTTAGAAGCATTTATCATATTTTCCACCCATTTAGTCATTACATTATTGAATGATCCTTCTGTAACCCAGGCGTATTCAGGAGCAGCCCAAACATTACCGACATATTTAGTGAATGTTCTTGGCTCTGCCTCGAATGCATATCCAAAAATTGTATCATTTTCTACCAGGTGAAGGATTTTGTTTCTATTCGTAAGTTTAATTATGTCAACTACAATAGCATTTTTCTTCATCAGATCCAGTAATTCATCAGTAATCAAATTATCCGATTCTTGATTATGCGCAAATGTAGGGAAAATCACATCCGCTCGTTTAAACAGTTCATCAAGCTCTAGATATTCATACCTAGAGTCCCTGGAGTGCTTCGACCAATAAACTACATTCATCCCTAGACCAGTTAACCTTTCAGCAATCGCAAGACCATTGTGTCCCAAGCCAATAATGGCAGCCGTTCTACCATTTAATTCTTGTCCTTTGTATTTCATGAAGTCCTTATCAAAATCCAGAGGAAAGCCATTTTTAATCAGTAACGGTATCTTTCTTGCAACATTAAACATCATTGTAATTGCCCATTCAGCGACCGCCTGTGTGGAGAAATTACGAATGTTTACGATAGGAATATTGTTTTGATCTGCGAAGCTTGTATTAATCCAAGAAAAAGATGTAGCTGCTCCTAATATCGCCTTCAGATTTGGTATGTTCTTGTAGTCATCAACAGTAAGATTCCATTTAACATAGTCAGGGTTAACGCACAATATCCTATCCTCGTCACCTTCATACAACGCTTTATTCTGCTGAATCGGGGTGAGATCACTAACAACCACGACTTCTACGTCATTATCTAATAAACTTTTTGATAATGTTTCAGTTATCAATGTTTTCCAAAGGGGATCAAAAATAAATGCCTTCATCTACTGCCCGCCCCAGCGGGTTTGGCATTCTTTGATTATCTGCTTGGCTTCTTCAGCGTCGCCCCAACTCTTTACCACTGTAGAGCCAGGCTTTTTGAGATCTTTGTAATGGTTGAAGTGGTGTTCAATCTTCTTGCGCCACTGCTGGTGCAAGTCATCTAGTGAGGTAATGGCATTGTCGGTGTTGCGGTCGTCCTCTGGCACACAAATAATCTTGTCGTCCACCTCGCCATCATCCACAAAACGCAGTACGGCAACTACTCTGGCTTTTAGGAAAACACCTGTCGGAATTGGATCGTTGGTCAGTACCAAAGTATCAAGCTCGTCACCATCTTCGTCTAGAGTTTGTGGAATAAACCCATAGTTCACAGGCTTAGCAAAAATACTTGGCTCCACACGATCAAGTTCAAAGATAGCCAACTTGCGGTTCCACTCAATCTTGAGCGTAGACCACTTTGGGATCTCGATCACCGTATTAATTACTCCGCCATCTACATCGCCAGCATCTAATATCTTGTTAAAATCTGCCATTATTCCTCCTTGTTCATTTTGTGGCCACGTGTCTAGAGATCTACACCCTAACCTGCAACCTGTTTAGTCATAGTAGGTATTATAGTACAATGATTGGTAAGATGAAAATTATCGGTCATCGTGGGGCTGCCGGCCTTGCGCTTGAGAACACATTAGAAAGTATTAAAAAAGGCCTAAATTCTGGCGCTGACTTTATTGAATTTGATATTCGTCAAACCCATAACGGCAAAATTGTGTTGTGTCATGACGCAGACCTACTGCGCACCTACGGTGTTGACTTAAAAATTAAAAGTTCAACACTAGAGGAACTGCAAGAACAATGCCCAAAACTGCCGACTCTAGACGATGCATTGCGGTTATTGACTGGTAAAGGTGTAATAATTGAGCTAAAAGAATATATTGATCCAAAAAAGATTTTTTCAATTATTAGTAAATATTCTGATATTGATATTAGATTTGCTTCGTTTGATCATCGTGCAATTCGGGCAATAAAGAATTACAATCAAGAAAGTTTCTGCTATGTTCTAGAACATCATAGTCCATTCGAGATTTTAAACATAGCGAGCAAGATGAATGCAAGTGGTGTTGGGCTACATTATGGAATAATGAACCCCGCAACGTTCTTATTGGCAAAATACAAAAAGCTCGAAATCTACACCTATACACTAAACAAATCGTGGATTGCTCAATTGTTCAAATTTGTATATCGTGATGTTGCTGTTTGCACAGACTATCCAAACAAACTCAGACACCTCAAAACGAAATGAGAGCCAAGTTATTAAAAACCAACAAAACAGCTGATGATATATATACCTACTGGTTTTCAGCCCAAAAACCAGTAGACAATGTCCCGGGGCAATACACTGAAATATACCTACCACATAGCCAGCCAGATGACCGTGGTGAACATCGCAAATTTACAATCTTTTCATCACCAACAGAAGATAATCTAGCAATTACAATACGAATCAGGGATGTCCATTGCTCTACATTTAAGCGCGCCTTACTTAACATAAAACTAGACGACGTAATCAACTATAGTCAACCAATAGGTGACTTTGTTCTGCCGATCAACAAACTAAAGTCGGTTATTTTTGTGAGTAGTGGCATAGGCTACACTCCGGTGCGTAGTATTATCAAATGGTTGTCTGACACAAACCAAAAACGTGATATCTCTATACTACAAGCAGTAAGATCAAAAAACGAAATCATTGACAAGCAACTCTTTGATAAATTTCATACGGAATACTTTGTCGGGAAATCAAAGTTAAATGAGCTACAAACAAGGATGTTGGCACTAATTAGAGAAAAGCCAAATTGCCTAGTATACATATCCGGCTCACCAACATTTATTGAACAAATCAATAGCATACTAAAAGAGTCTGGCTTAAACAGTAATCAGGTTGTTACAGATATTTTTGACGGATACTAACTACAATTTATCGTCTAGATATTCACGAATTCTAAGAGCTGCCGTTGCACCCTCGCCAACCGCCGATGCAATCTGCATTGTTGCCCCACTTCTAACATCACCGGCAGCAAAAACCCCCTTCATGTTTGTCTGAAGATGTTGATCGGTTTTGACTAATCTTACTTCATCTAAATCTATCGAAGAGTCTTTCAAAAAGCCTGTGTTTGGTAGCAAGCCAATAAACACAAAGACTCCATCGGTAGGGAACTCAACTTTCTGACCATCCCTAGTGCCAATCACTTTAACGACTTTATTGTCTTGTCCGACAATTTCATCGGTAGTTGTGTCTTTATGAATTGTAATTTTGTCATTTGCCTCTAGCTCTTTTATAAGCACATCTGATGCTCGCAAATCACTTCGCACCAACATATCAATCTTGCTGGCAAACTTTGTTAAGAACAGCGCTTCTTGTACGGCTGAATTTCCGCCCCCAACAACTACTAAATGCTTGTCGCGATAAAATGCCCCATCACAAGTTGCACAGTAATGAACACCTCGTCCGTAGAATTCTTGCTCTCCTGGTATTCCAAGTTTTTTATAATCACTGCCTGTGCCAATCAAAACAGCTTTTGCTTTAATATCACCATCTGTCGTGGTTAGTGTTTTTGTACCGTCCTCGTTAAGGATAATTTTTGATACTTCTCCTAGTCGAATATCTGCCCCAAATCGTTCTGCCTGCTTGCGCAAATCTTCAGCTAAGTCCAACCCTGCTAAACCCTTAGGAAACCCAGGATAATTATCCACCCAATCGGTAATCGCCGCCAATCCACCAATTACGCCCTTCTCGTAAAGAACCGTCTTAATATCCTCACGTGTGGTGTAAATTGATGCACTCAAGGAGGCTGGGCCAGCCCCAATCATTACTACGTCTATTACATCATTTGCCATATCAATAACTCCCTAGCTTTCAGTCACCTAATTTATACATACTAAATGTTTTATTTATGTTAATGCTGGTGCCAATTTTGACAGATTGTAGCCAACAACTACTTCTTTAGAATCATCTTCTTTCGTAACAACTGTTACAGGCACAGTCAATGCTCCACTCAAAGCTAAGGCCTCTTGTTGACGAGCTGGATCTTGATCAAGATTTACTTCTTCGTAGGTTTGGCCTTTGGCGGTTAAGAATTTCTTAACCATTGAGCAATAACCGCATGTATTAGTTGTATAGATTGTAATATTTTTAGCCATGATGACCCTCCTAGTTAGGTGACAAAACCACCCCTTCTGCTCTCAAAGAAGGCTCCCATACGGCGATTATGTCATGTTTAGTTTTTATTTAAAGTTCGTTTTTATGGTACAAACAGTATTATATATAGTGCCTATGGTTAACGTCAAGACGCTATATGTTGTGTTTTTTGCTATTTTACTTCTACAAGCTTCACATTGAATACAAGGTCAGAATCAGCTGGGATAGCTGGTGGATTTCCCTCAGCTCCATAACCAAGACTTGCTGGTATCAATATCTGACGCTCGCCACCAACTTTCATACCCACAATACCTTGTCTAAATCCAGGCACAACTCCACTCAAAGCAAATTCTGCAGGCTCACCACCACGCTTATCAGTAGAATCAAAGATTGACCCATCTTTGGTTAACGCCCCAGTATATTCAACCTTAACAGTTGATGTTTCAACAGCTTCGGTTCCTGTACCTACTTTAATGTCTGTGGTCTTAAGTTCGGTGACTCGAGTATCACCCATTGGTTCAAATCCTTGCATATAATCTTTCGGCTCCTGTGATGTATTAGTTGATTGTTGTTGCTGTTGCTGATTTGCTGTGTTTGTTGTGTCCTTTTGATTAAACATTTCCCACATTACATACGCACTAAAACCTATAGTAGTTATTAAGAATAAAATTGCTAGGCTAAGCGCGAAAGCTCGTTGTGTTGTTTGCCCCACTGGTACCTCCTTTTTGTCTTTTCAAGTATACGCAAAATATTATATGAAATCAAAATACTAACTCAACAAAATAACGTAACATTTACAATACTAGACATTTCTTTGACTAGAAAACTCGACGACTTCGTTTGCCCAGCCTGAAGTTGTTGCGCTAATGATCGCTTCCTGAAGTTCTTTGGATAGAAAAGGCACCTTAGGTAACTCACTCAAAGGCAACCAGCCTGGTTCGTATAAGTTTTTGCCAAGCTTATGAATCGATGCTTCTGGTGAATCTGGTGTTAGCTGTGGCTCACCAGATACATAATCACAGTAAAACACGTACTGATCACCATAAAAATCTGCGTGATCAATCATTACCAGCCTTGGATTAGCAACACGCAAGGAGGTTTCTTCTTGAAGCTCACGAACAACTGCTTGCTCAAGAGATTCGCCCATTTCAACCGATCCTCCAATTAAAGTCACGTACTTCACTCCAAATTTATTACGAAACATGACTAATAATTTATTATCTTTAATGACTATTGCGCGCACCGATTTTCTACTCATAAAGACAGTATATATTAAATAATTGTACGTAGAAAATTTTCCACGCTAGCTTGCGATATCAAACTTGCTTAAGCGTTCTTTTCGCGAGGACTCCACGGCAGTATTTTGTAAGTTTAGAAGCTGGGAATAGATTCCGCCTGAAATTGCCAGCTTTTCTGGAGAGCCAATTTCATCTATCTTGCCGTTCTTTAATGTAATTATAGTATCAACGTGCTGAATAGTACTCAATCTATGCGCCACAATCAGGGTTGTCCTACCTTTCATTAAGCGCTTTAATGCTTCTTGAACCATTTGTTCACTTTTGCTATCTAGACTACTGGTAGCCTCGTCAAGTATTAATATTGGAGCATTTTTTAGCAAGGCTCTGGCTATAGCGATCCGCTGTTTCTGGCCACCCGATAACTTAAGGCCTCGCTCGCCAATTTCGCTATCATAGCCATGTTCAAGTTTTGAAATAAAATCATGTGCATTTGCGTCTTTAGAAGCGTTTATTATATCTTTAATGCTGGCTTTTGGATTCGCATAAGCAATGTTCTCTTTAATTGTTCCACTAAACAGGGCTGGTTCTTGAAACACCGCGCCAATTTGTTTACGTAGACTGGCCTGCTTTACGTCTGCGATATTTTGACCATCAATCAATATCTCTCCTTTATTTGTTTCGTATAATCTCATCAATAAATTTGTGATGGTGGTTTTACCTTCTCCACTTTCGCCCACCAAAGCAATTTTAGTATCCGGAAGCACATCAAAAGTCACATTTTTAATTACTGGTTTTTCGTCATAGGCGAAAGTTACATTGCTAAAGCTTATTTCACCCTTGCTCACCACCAGGTCTTTTGCTGTTGATAAGTCTTTTATGTCAGGCGTTACGTTCATAACTTCAAAATAATCCTTGCTATCAGCAACAGCTTTTTGAGTGCTGTCCACTAAGAAACTCACCGTAAATATCGGAATTCTGATTTGCATAGCATATAAAATTAGCGTAACTGCTTGCCCAGGCGTAAATTGGCCATTAACAGCTTGATAAAATATCAAAGCGTAAACGCAGAAAAATATCACATTTAAGATAAGTCTTCTTTGTACATCTCTCACGTGCCAATGCCTTGATTGCGGATATACAATATTGACTATTTTTTTGTAATATTTATCAAAATAAGAAAGTTCGCCGTCCTCCCTGACAAAACTTTTAACAACCTTAATTTGTCCAATGCTTTCTGCAAACCTACCAGTTGCAATGTCCCAATTTTTATTAAGCTTTGCTTGGTATTTCAGCCACTTTCCACTTGTTTTAATTGTCATGAATATATAAATCGGATACAGGCTGGCTAACAATAACGCTATTGGCCAACTAAAATATGCAATAATCGCCAAAGCCAACACTGTACTGAATACAAACTGCAAAAAGTTGTTGCTCCACATCTGCATAAAGTTGCTAATTTGGGCAATGGAACGATTTAAACGATTTATAATCTTGCCAGAAAGCTCTTTGTCATAGTAACTTTGTGGTAACTCTAGCAAATGCTCGTAGTAACGCGTGCTTAATATTCGTTGTAGCTTGGTTGACATTACGTCACCCATATATCCAGAAATGTTAGATATTATCGTAGAAAATACATCTAAAACAAAAATAGCCACAACAATTAAAAGTAATGCTCTAGTATCTGTAGATCCAGATTTTAGCAAGTCTATCGCTTTACCTGAAAGCAAAGGAGTAATTAAGCCGGTTACCGCAAAAAGAACACTAAGTATACTGATAATTATGTAATACCATCTAAGGCTAGATGTATACTTTAGAATTTTAATTAGATGTTTCATCAGTTAGTAGTTTACATGCAAAAGCCTAAATATACGACATTGATTGTAGGACATTTTATGACTTATTCTCTCATCACAGAATGTATATAAATACATGCTCTGATGAAAGGACAGATGTATATTAGTAATTAATGGAGCGAAGAAGTGAGGAGCAAAAATGCTCTAATAAACTCAACCTTAGTGCTCGACACTACTAATAGACCAATTGGTCCCGGACCTCCGCCATGCGAAGCGATGCTTAGCACACAACGAAGGTCCGGGTAACCTCCTCGACCTACTGGGATAAGCCAAGAAGGCGTAGGGTGTGGAGAAGGCATCACGAAACCCGCCCAGGTTTGCATGATACTGCCTTGCCCCTTGTGGTGGCAGGAGGAACGATTTCTCGCTCAACTCACCTTCTCTGCAGGCCGGTGCCATCCCCATCCTGGCGCCGACACGAAATTAGTCTATTATTTAGACAACAGTAATAATACACAAAAATAGTTATGCACTAATACTGTTGCCTACCTATATACATCTGTCAAAGTCCTGCCTGGGAATCCATAAGACTCAACCAAACTAAGTTGATTATAATAACTACTTACCGAAATGTCAATAGCATACTTTATGATTCGCATCTCTGTTAGTAAGCCTAGATATTAGTCACGTTTTTTCAAAGCGTCCTTAAGCTTGGCAACGGTAGCCTGTAACTCTGCTATCTGTTCTGCTTGTGTAGGTGGAACTGGTTCGGGGATGGGTAGCCCGGTGAGTTGTTCGACCGTGTCGACGTTGCCGTCGGCGTCGAAGGTGGTGCGGGTGCCGGTGCCGTCGCCGTTGTCGACGGTCTGCTCGACGAGGCGACCGTTCGAGAAGATGGACTCGTTCATCACGCCACCCTCAATCTGACCTGGGGTCCCAGATCGCTCCACGCTGTGGTCGGACACGTCGCCGGAACCGCACCCGTCGGGACCGAGTAGGCCATCCGAAGCCACAACGATCGCCCAAGAGCGATCTGGTGCACGGTCACAGGCATCCACGGGACCGGCGGGACCGTGTATTGACCTTGCCATCCCACCGCCGATGGGGCCGACGTGTACGAATCGACCAGCACGGCCATCCAGTAGAGCCCAGAGGTGGGCACCGTGAACGATGTGGACACAGACAACTCTCCGGGCGTGACGCTCAGGTCGATGGTGCCGAACTCTTGTATCAGCGCCGTGCCGTCGGGCATGAGCGTCGACGGGTTGGCCTTGTAGGCACCGAGTCGCCATGTGGTGGTCCCCGCTCCGGTGGTGGCGACACCGACACGGTCCTAGGTTCCAGCGGGCAACCACATCGGGATCAACCAGAACCGACCAGCCGACGCTGACAATCCGAAGGAGCCAACGCCACCAGCGGGGAGAGCGATGAGATACCCCGACGAGAGGGGCAGTTCCCGCATCATCGGTGCCGCCCACGTCTGGTCGCCACGCAGGAACTTCGTCGAGTCCGCCGTACCTGACCCGAGCCGAGTTGTAGCCACTGTCCCTGAAGTGATGTCTGTGGCATCATGAGAATGTGAAGTTGGAGCTGCTCCTACATCTGTTGCATTTAAGTTAACGATTGGGCCAGTATCACCATTAACTGAAGTGACGGCATTGTCTGCAATGTTCACCCAGGTAGTGTCATTGTCTGCATTTGAAGCTTTAGCCAGAACTTGTCCAGTAGTACCACCAGTTATAACACCTGGACCCGTTGGTCCTGTTGCGCCAGCTACCCCAATTGGACCCGTTGAACCCATTGGACCTGTTGCGCCAATAGAGCCAGGGCCTGTTGCTCCAGTTGCACCCTGAAGTCCAGTTGATCCTGTGGCGCCCACGGAACCAATGGGGCCAGTAGCTCCAGTTGCACCTGATCCTGGAGGTATTGCGCTCGATTTTAACGTACCGTCTGATTCATGGGATACAGATAAATACTCGTTAAGGATATCACCCCATACACCTCTATCTTGTCCTGGTATTGGTAACCTTGCCATAAGTAATTACTATATTGATGAGCCCTCTTAGAATTAAGTATTAGCTTTATGTTAGCATGCCGATTTAGGAGAGGTCAATGAAAAGCATGTCAGCAGAGCGACTTCAACTAAAAAATTCAGCACCAACATGTAGTCATTTATATATAAATTACATTTTGCGATCCAAAAAAACTATTTTTGACCCAAACCCGCCACGGTATCTATAACTTTATTAACCTCTTGTGTAGTCAAAGTACGTTCTGGATGGTGTAGTTGAATCCTAAAAGTTACATTCTTGCTATTATCTTTCTTATAAATATCAATGGTAGATATTTCTGTCACATAACCGTGCTCTTTTGATATTTTTGATAGCTCTGTTAATAAACTTTGTTCAATAGTTGCATGCGGAATATCAAGCGACACCTTAAGGGTGATATCTTGTTGAGTCTTAGGGAACCTCGGCAATGGTTTGTAGGCCAAAGACCCCTTGTATGCATCTAGCATTTTTAGATTTACTTCAAAACCAGCTATGAATTCTGGTAACTTCATATTAGCTTTAACTTTGTGGTTAATCTCTCCAATAACCCCTAGCAGTACGCCATCTTTCGTTTTACAATATGCCGTACGAGTCAGCTCAAATGGTGCTAGAATTTGCTTGCCCGTTTCTGTTTTAGGCTTGTGTGATGACGCAGGCTGAAAAACCAAATCCTCAAAGCCGAAAGATTTAAGTAATGACTGTAAATATATCTTAGCCTGATAAAAGGCACTCCCTTGATATTCTTTGGCGGTTTTAGTGTCTGCTACAAAAACCAACGCTAAACGTTCCTCTTCAATCGGTAAACCATCTTCATGTATATTAGATTTATCGTGAGTTTTGTTTATTTCGAACATCGCAAATTCACTATGGCCAGACTTAATATTTGGATGGACCTTTTCAAGTAAACTCGGCAATAAACTCAATCGATAATATTGTAGTTGAGGGCTTAATGCATTGTTTATTTTATAAGCAATATTTTTATCCTGCCCCACCGCATCCAGTAATCTTCCGTGAACAAAACTATATGTTAATACTTCATTCGCACCAGCAGAGGATAATATGTTCCTAGCTTTAGACTTAATTTGAAGTATTGAATTATTACTAGCGGGCGTAATATCCCTATAAGGTAGGTTCTTTGGTAGGTTGTCATATCCGTGCAGTCGTCCAACTTCCTCAACAATATCTTCGGCAATTTCAATATCTGTTCGCCAAAACGGTACTGTGACATACAAATTGCCACCCTTTTCTTCAACTAGAAATTCGACATTACTAAGCAGTTTAATAATTTGCTTAGCAGAAAACGTGGATCCTAGTCTCTGGTTTATAAATTCTACACTAACTGTGACTGGTTTGATTTTGCCAAAGTTTTCTAAATCGTCTTGGAGTTTGCCGGCAACCTTTCCTCCAGCTAATTTTTTAACCCACGCTGTTGCATATGCCATAATTCGATCATTTTGTCTTTGGCTCTGACCTTTACTAAATCTGGTAACTGCATCAGTAAACAAGCCGTTTGACATACTAGAACGTCTTATGGCATACATATCAAAGCTAGCGCATTCGAGTACAATATTCTTTGTATTATAATCAACCTCTGTTGAAGACCCACCCATTACACCCCCAATACCAATTGAAGAACTTTTTGTGGCAATCATAATTGAATCTTCTGTAGGTTCGACAGTTTTGCCGTTTAGTAAAGCGATCTTTTCGCCCTTTTTTGACTTTCTGATTACAAAATTTGCAACTTTTGCATTATCTAGTGCAGTTAATTTATCGAAATCATAGGCATGCATCGGCTGTGCTGTTAGGGCCATCACAAAATTTGTGATATCAACTATATTATTAACTGGATTAATGCCAACACGACTCAAAAAGCTCTGAATCATTATCGGCGCCTGATTAACCTTAACATCACTCATAGGCAAAAGCATAAAACGGGGTACTGTATCTGGTAATTTGTTATCAATACTAACCTGTAGATTTGCAGAAGATTCTGGCTTTAAGCTATCCATCTCGCTCAGGTACCAATCAGGGCTAATAAACTTTATTCCAGATATTCCAGCTATTTCACGGGCTATGCCAAGTTGACCAAAACAATCTGGTCGATGAGTAAACATCTTATTTTCAACATCAATTATATAGTCATTTAATTGATATATATCAGCAAATAGTTCACCTGGTTTTGCGGGTTTATCGAGTATAAGTATTCCGGAATGATCGTTATTAATCGCCAACTCTTGACCACTTGCAATCATGCCGTTACTAAGCACACCTCGCAGTTCCCGAGCTTCGAGTCTAAACTGTTCATTGGTATACGAACTAGGCACTATTACGCCTGGAGGCAACCAAGCCACAGAAATACCTTTTCTGACATTAGGCGCACCGCATACAACCTGAACAAATCCATCCTTGTTTCTTTTGACACCCTTAGTTACCCCTCCATCATCCAACAAACAAACGTTAAGCCTATCGGCATTTGGGTGTTTTTCGCAAGCAACAACTTTTGCTACGATAATCCCTTGGTATCGCTCACCCAGATTGATTACTTCCTCCACTTCACCGAGCTGAGAGCCAATCTTAGCGACCAGTTCATCTACGGATAACTTAATGTCGGTAAATTCTTTGATCCAGTTAACACTAATCTTCATAATTAAACTCCTCTGCTTCAAAAATTGATGGCTTTTGTGAATAATCCGTCATCCTTAACCAGGTAGGAGTGATGATAAAATATCGTTGACCTGGTGTGTCATAGAAAGTTTTTGCAGAAGGCAATTTATTAAAATGTAGCTCCAGTCTATTGGCTATATCATCAGCATTGACCTCTTTAGCAACACCTTGAATCTGGACGGTCTTTGGCGAAGTTACACCCACCACAATAGACACTTTTGAGTTGCTAATTAAATTTTTGTACTTGCGAGTTGTATTATCAGTGCCAATTAATATCGCAAATTCACTATCATGAGAAAATCCAACTGTCGCCGACATTGGCCAGCCTTCACTACTAACAGTCGATAAGACACATGTTTCTTGAGTATCTAAAAACTCACTAACTGTCTGCAGATTCATACAACCAACCTCCTTCGTGAAGCCAAAGCAAATGGCAATAAATAATTATCTAAATTACTCATTTTAAACTTTTGTGCACGCAGTAAAAACACATCATAAAACTTTTGTATCTCAAGCTTTTGCGCCCTATTGATTTGCTCTAATTGTTGTGAATATTCGATAAGCTCGTTAGCTCGAACGATAGCCTGTTTTGCTTGATCAATCTTATTAGACGCAATAGCCGAGTCATATCGTGCTACTTCTGCATAAATTGATCCCATAACCGTAAAAATATCAGCATTTTTTAAAGCATCCGTATGATAATTACTCATAGACAACCCCCTCGATAATGTCTATGATTTGATTGCATATTTCTTCTGATTGTATGGTCATACTCTGATTACTACGTGGTTTGATATTTATCATTGATTCAAAAGCTATAAATTCATCAGTGCCAAACTTTTTTGGAAACAAATTGATACCCCAAAGATCTTTTTGCCTAGAGCCCTTCTCAAGTAACTCTTGCTCTCCCTCAAAGTGCATAGGCATATCTACTATTACAATCTGTTTGGCAACGTCAACATCTGCTTTAACTAAGTTTCCGTCCATTTTTTCTGCCATAGTTTTTAATTCTGATATTGATATCTTTTTAACTATCTTCATCAAAACTGCCTCAAAAAATCCAATTTTGCCGATTCGAAGTGACGAACGTCTTCAATCCCATATTTCATCATCACTAGTCTGTCGATCCCAAAACCCCAGGCAAAGCCACTATATTTCTTTGGGTCAATACCACCTTGAGTCAGTACATTGGGGTGAATCAAACCACAACCTAAAATTTCCAACCAATCTTTGCCTGGCCTCTTTATCGCATATTCAAAACTGGGTTCCGTAAACGGAAAATAGAAAGGTTGAGTTCGGACTTCGATTTCTTCTTGAAAGTATTCTTCTAAAAAGGTTTTTAATGTAGCGATTAGATGCCCGACATTAATGTCCTTATCAACGTAAACTCCTTCAAGCTGATAGAAGGTATGTTCGTGTGTTGCATCAAGGTCTTCGTTACGAAAAACACGCCCCGGAATTACATATCTTATTGGTGGGGTTTTACTTCTTAATACCCGATTTTGCATAGTACTAGTGTGTGCTGGGGCAATTAAACCATCGGTTGTGATGAATGTGTCGTAATCATCTCGTGCTGGGTGTCCTTCTGGAAAGTTCAAACTACTGAACATATGAAACTCGTCATCTAATTGACGTGATTCGACGGCTTCGAATCCCATTCGGGTAAATATATCTATAATGTGTTCTGTTTCAACTGTTAAAGGGTGTTTACTGCCTTTATCTTGAGTAAGTAGTCTTGGGCGCAAATTTACCGGTGTGTTCTCGGCAAATGGCGCAGTAACATCTATTGGTTCAATCACAACATTGTGCTGAGTTGTTTTTTCTACCTGCGCTTGCAATTGACCCTTAAGTTGATTCAGT
Source organism: Candidatus Nomurabacteria bacterium (assembly GCA_023898625.1). Taxonomy (NCBI): domain Bacteria; phylum Candidatus Nomuraibacteriota; species Candidatus Nomurabacteria bacterium. The sequence goes on along the minus strand of CP060231.1, from coordinate 707,625 downwards.
TCCTTACCAAAGGTTGATCTTTCGCTGGGGTCAAGTAGAGGTATCTGAGTATACAAGGCTTTAAGTTGGTTTGACTTTAAAATTTTTGATTTATCATCAAGCTCTTCAAATTCTTTTTGAAGTTTTTGAGCTACATCTGCAATCTGCTTGTTTTGATAGGTCATTTGCAAACTATTATATCATTGCTAACTACCCTATATAAGACTTATAATTTGAATACCCTTAACACTTTTTGATAGTTTTATATAAAGAAAGGTTGGAACCAATGGCACAATTTAGCTTTGATGTGGTTAGTGAATTCGATAAAGCAGAGATGAACAATGTACTTGATCAGGTTCAAAGAGAAATTTCTAATCGGTATGACTTTAAGGGCACTCCAGCGAGAATTGAGTGGTTAGATACTAATAAAACTGGGTTCAAAATTACTGGCAATAGTGACTATCAGCTAGAGGCTATAATTGATATAGTTCGCAAAAAACTTGCCAGTCGTAATATTGATCAAAAAGTATTAGATGCTAGCCAAGAACCTATAGTTGCCAATTTAAAATCAACTAAAAACTTTCCTTTTGTCCAGGGTCTGAATCAAGAGAAAGCAAAGCAGATAACTAAACTGTTACGAGATGAGATCCCTAAAGTAAAAGCTCAGGTTCAAGGTGAAACAGTACGAGTTATGAGCTCAAAGAAAGATGAGCTCCAAACAGCAATGCAAACAATCAGATCCAAAGATTTACCTTTCCCAATTAATTTTACAAACTTCAAGTAGTATGAAAATAGTATTTTTTGCTCACAGTACTACAATTGACAATAAAGAACATCGGGCTACTGGCTGGCTTCCGGGAAAATTATCACCTGAAGGAATCAATCAAGCCAAAGCACTGCCAAAGTTAATCGATGATCAGTCATTTAGTGTCGTCTATTGCTCTGACCTGCAACGAGCTATTGAATCAGCCAAAATTGGCTTTAGTGACACTCATCCACTGCGATACGATTGGCGTCTACGCGAGGCAAACTATGGTAAATTTGATGGCCAAGACAAGAAATTCAAAAAGGAAATGCATAAATTCATAGATACGCCGTATCCAAACGGAGAATCATACAAAGAGGTAGAAGAACGCATTAAGTCTTTTTTGCAAGATATGCAATATTTTCATAAAGATGACTACATAGCAATTATTGGCCACGAAGCAACACAGCTAGCAATGGAAGTTATCATCAACAGAAAATCGTGGGATCAAGTAATTAAAGAAAATTGGCGTCCTAAAGGACAGTGGAAGCCTGGGTGGCAATACTGTTACTAATAAATCATAAGCAGGTTATACTAGTAATATAATGTCAAATGATGAACTGTATCAACAATGCATAGATGTTCTTGTTGACAACGATCGTGGAAGCCATACCATACCTGCGCCCGGGTTGTATCCCCATCAATGGCTTTGGGATAGTTGCTTTATTGCTATTGGCCAGCGTCATTACGACGTAGCTCGTGCACAACAAGAACTGCTTAGTCTTCTGCGAGGCCAATGGCACAATGGAATGATCCCAAACATGATTTTATCTCGTGATTTCGTCGGAAAGCAAAGCGCTAGTTTCTGGCAAAGTGATCTATCGCCACAATCTCCTGATGATTATGCAACTAGCGGAATAACTCAACCGCCGATGCTTGCAGAAGCAGTTGTTAGGGTTGGTGAAATGCTATCAAAAAATGAACGTCAATTGTGGTATAAAAAGATGTTCCCTGGTCTACTTGCTTTTCACAAATGGCTTTACAGCGAACGTGATTTTGATGGGTCTGGCCTGATTAGTCTTGTGCATCCATGGGAGTCTGGATTAGACAATACTCCGCCTTGGATGTCAGAAATACATGCCCATGGTATGCCACTATGGATTAAGCTTGTGCGGTTAACAAAATCAGATACTATTCTTACGCACCTAAGATCTGACCGCAAGTTAGCCTTACCAGGCGAACGACTAAGTACAATTGATGGATTGTTGCTATATTCTTTGCAGAGAAAACTTCGTCGCCACCATTATAAAGTTACTAGCAAAAAAAATCCTACCGGCATTGCCATTGCCGATATTAGCTTTAATAGTATGTTTATTAGGGCTAATGGGCTACTCCGCGAAATAGCCAAGACTATAAATAAGCCCCTACCAGAAAAACTCCTAGGCAAAATGCAAAATACAGAAAATTCACTTGAGCAACTATGGGATCCATATACCGGACAATACTACAGCAAAGACACAATTTCTAACCAACTGATAAAAATCAGCACTATCGGTTCAGTGCTATCGCTTTATTCTGGTGTGATTTCTAAAGAGCGCGCCAAAGAACTCGTCAAGCTACTAGGCTCTAAGCACCTATTCAATACCGACTATCCCGTGCCATCGGTTCCAGTAAATTCATCTTGGTTTAAAGAAAAAACCTATTGGCAGGGTCCTACATGGATCAATACCAATTGGTTAATTATAGATGGACTGAGACGCTACGGCTACCAGGCAGAAGCAAACAATTTGCAATCAAAGACAATTGATTTAGTGGCGAAATCTGGAATCAACGAATATTTTTCACCAATAAATGGCGATTCGGCTGGTGCTAAGAATTTTTCGTGGACAGCTTCGCTTACTATTGATTTGCTAGCTCGCGATATGACTCCATTGGCGATAAAGCCAAAGAGTAAGCCTCCTCAGGGGATAACCCATTCCTAATAGCATCGTTATACATACTAAGTGACGTTGACAAACAGCCAATTGCGGTAGTCATGACTAGTTTATCCAGATACGGGTCAAATTCAGATTCTGGCACTTCAAATATATCTTTCATAGCAAGTGATTATCGCAGAATGACTACCGCTAATCAATAGGACAATTATTCTATTTCTTTTGGCTTGTCTAACAGTTCTACTTCAATCACTTCCTCGCCACCACCAATTTTAACAATATCCTTATCAATCTTCCCTAGTTCTTTGCTAGCGTTATTATAATGGCTAACTGTTGCACCCAGAGAATTACCCAGCTTAACATAGTATGCATTATAAGCCATTAGATGTTTTTGCAGTTGCTCAATATTTTGACGAATTTTTTCAGTATCTTTATGAATTTCGATATTTCTTAATCCCTGGCCTATTGTCTGAAGCATTGCAGAAAGAGTACTTGGACCGACGATAGTAACTTTCTTTTCTAACGCATATTGCATCATATTTCTGCTACTAACACCACCGGCACCAATCTTGTTTGCTAATAAATCATAATATATGGCCTCGCTTGGGATAAACATTAAAGCTTGATCTAGGGTATGCTTGGTGGGTTTTATGTATTTTGAAGTTTCATCAATGCGTTTTTTTACATCTTCTTTGAAGGCTCGGCTCAGAGATTCTTGTTTGCTCGCATCAGCCTCGATCATTCTGTTGTAATTTTCAAGAGGAAATTTACTATCAATCGGCAACAACTTGTTATCCATTTTTATTACCGCATCGACCACCAACCCCTCAGCAATTTTGTACTGTAGTTCAAATGCCCCGGAAGGCAAAACATTCTCTAGTATCTGTGCAAGATAGTATTCTCCTAAAACACCACGTTGTTTTGGGTTTTGTAGCACATTTTGTAGAGTCTTTAACTCTGTAGCGATTTCACCTACATTACGATTGGTGTTTTCTAATTTTTCTAGTTTCTGAGTAACGTCTCTAATTATTTTGTTACTGGCCTCATATTGTTTGGTGATTTGATCTTGGCTTCTATCTAACCTAGAAGTTAAGTGGGATTTTAACCCATCATTAATCTGTTGTACTGAATTGTTAAGATTTGTAATATCTTGTTTAAGTAGTTGTGTGGTTGATTCTTGTTTAAGCTCCTTAATCTTTAAATTCATGACATAAATAACTAAACCAAATCCCACGATCAGCAACAAAATCACCACCATGTACGCTATTCCCATTAATGACATTGTATAATGGATATCTATATTTTCCTATATTGTGTGAACTTACTTATGCAATCATACAGAAGCGATATTGTGCGCTAAAACTGTAAACACCGATACTAAAACAACACCCCCTAAGAATAATAATGCTTGGTTAAGGAAAGAATTGTGACTGCCTTTTGATTCGTGAATAGTAGGAATAACATCGCTGGCAGATATATATAATAAAAATCCCGCACTAAGACCCAGCAATGCACCAACTGGCAAAGCATCACTAGAGCCCAAAACATATGTTAGTATTGCTCCCACGAGTGTTGCAAATGCGCTTAACAAATTTGCCAATAAAACTTTCTTGCGGGAATAGCCTTTTGCTAACAGTAGACCAAAGTCACCAATCTCCTGAGGAATTTCGTGTGCTGCAACCGCCAAGGTAGTCACAACACCGGTGGGTATACTAATCATAAAGCTGGCCGCAATAGCTACACCATCTAAGGCGTTATGAACTGTATCGCCGACAACTATCAAGCCTGGCGATGACTGTCGTCCGTGGCCATGCTCATGTTCGTGATGATGATGAAACCATCTTAGCCCCCCTTCTGCTAAGAAAAAGATTATCATTCCGGTCATTGTAGCTATCAATACGGTTGATGCCGACTCATACTCAATCCCCTCAGGGAGCAAATCAACAAAAACCGCTGCTAATAACGCGCCACCTGCAAAAGGTGTGGCATATAATGCTAGCTTATGGGCAGATTTTTGATTACTCAATAATAAGACACCACCAATTAACGAAACAATACTGCCAATAATAGAAAAGATAACTATATACGATAACGTATTCATATTTACTATATTTTATCAGAAGCCGATAGATATTGCAGACCAAGTATAAAAAACATGGACCCCGACAGTCTTGTCAGGGTCTGTGGGAAGCCTCACACTTCCTAATATCAAGCATAAGCCTGGATTTCAATATTTGCAATATGATTAATATCACATTCGCACTATGCCAGTAATTCTGCAATCAACATTACAAATGATAAACAGACCATTAATGTGTTTTCTATAATTGATACGGTTGAATACCTTAACCTTAAAATTGACCCCAAATACGATAGTCTTATCGGACCCCTTTGTGAAACTATTCTAATCATCCCTATTAAACCTGAAAGCCCCATAACAATTACAAGAAGATTTCTAAATACCGACATTAATCCAGCCAAAAACAGTAATCCCAAAAATACTTGCATTAAGGGATACACATACTTATACGGCTTGATTCGTTTAGCAATCAAATCATACAATGGAAATACCTTAACAAAAACTTCTATGCCGAGTAATTTCATACCTCCAAAAATAATCAGCAATCCACCCATAAACCAACGAATCCACTCAATGGCATTAACGTTACCCATAGCCCCCATTAAAGTAGCTGAGATAATTAAGAATATAAATATTCCAGCTAATTTTAGATTTTCCTTTGTTGATGGCTCTGCCTTTACTATGGCTGTTCGTTTTAACATCTTTTTAAATTATACGAAAACCTATGTGGTATTTCTATTATGAAATTCATAATTTATGCTCTAAAATTTAGGTGTGGAACAAAAATCAAATAATACAAAGAACGTGTTGCCAGTTTTAATAACTGGAGTTGTAGCTCTGGGCACCGGAACGGTCTTTTATCATCACATAGAGCAATTAAAATGGCTTGACGCGATCTATTTTAGCGTGATTACCCTGACAACCGTAGGTTATGGAGATATTACTCCAAAAACTGACGCCGGCAAAATATTCACCATCTTCTATGTACTTATTGGAATCGGTATGCTCGCAGGAGTGGCAAACTTCTTACTACGTAGCGCACTAAATCGTAGAATAGAAAAACGAAATAAAGACTGACCATTAAATTTTAATCCATACTTTCTGTCGACCTCAAAAAAATGAGTTGTTTAAGATTCGACTATTTTGGTATAGAGTAGTGCATAAAGCTAATGTATCCGAGATACATAAAACTACATACAAAATATGCAACAATCGTGGTAACCACTATTTCAATCGTCTCTTATTGTGCTTATTGGCACGTCGGGCTGCTCTATTAGGATTCGTAGATGACGAATGAGAGCCACTAATCTCTTGAGTATCCCCAAGTCGTGAAGAGATCAACCCTGCATCTGGCAAAAGAGAACATGCGGCAACGTGGCCAAGACCCTTTAATATCGGATCGTTAGTAGAAAATAACTTCAGCATTTCATCAATTTGATAATCGCTTAATCTTGAGAAGCCACTCTTCTTAAGTTCATTAATATCGGAACGCATAGCTATAACTGTATCGCGAGCCAAAAGTGGTAAATCTTCTGAAACAATCCTGGGCAATACAGTAGCTCCTATTAGTTCACCCTCACTTACAGTCCTGGCAATAATATGAGCAGCCAACAACTTATTCCCCTTCTGTAACGTCTTTCGTACATACCACTCCTTATAGGTTATAGACTCACCTGTATGTTCATCAACTCCATAGTCTATTCCATCTAGAATACCAGACAGATTACTTACCTCTCCAACATTTTTTGAGTACATATCTGCAATTTCATCGGTAGTAACCATACCAGAACCTAACATTATCATTTGTTGACGAATCCCCATCATACCAGTGTTTAGTTTGTCAATATAAGCAAAAATCACTGAACCAAAATATGCTGGAGTTGGCGGAAAACTATCGCAATCATACTTCCGGTTGGATTCTTCGTTAGTTACAAATATATATTCGCGCTCTTTGAATATTTCACTACAAACCTCAGCCGTATTTATGTCGTGTAACTGATTGAAAACTGGATGTATCATACTTTTTCTCCGTAATTCGAGTATTATTCCATACTTTATGATATTATGCAATTTTTATATAGTCATGCATAGCTACTCTCAAACACTTAGCGCAATACACTCTTATATTGACTATAGACTAGTACCTTATGTCTCGTCTGGTAAACCAAACAATCGATAATCCGTACATACTAATAATTAGACTTAATAAAACTAAAAGATGCCACCAATGAATTGTGCCTTGCAAAATGCTTTGTGTATCATAATACGTAAATAACGAAGCTGGTTTGAGTGGCTTCAGCCAATTAATAATGTCTCCAAAAGTACCAATCATATAGCTCAATATAAAATAGACTCCTGCTAATCCTGCAGAAATACCTCTACCACCAAATACACAACTGAACATTAATGCCAACATACCGAATACTAACGACAAGAGAACCAAATTTAAGGCCGATAACCCTACTTGTACTAAATTAATGGAGAACTCAGAAACTAGGTATCTTCCAATAATTAAGCCGAATAATATGCATATGCCCAACCATCCGATCAAAGTTATCATTCCCAGAGTTTTTCCGTAAACTATTCTACTTTTATTGATTGGTCGTGACAGAATCAATTCAATTGTTTTGGATTCCTCCTCTTTGGAAATCAAGCTACTTCCTACCACAATCGCTAGAATACAAAATATTACTGGCATTGTTAAAGCAAAGAATTCGGCGTGAATAAAACCGTTCGGAGTCGCAAAAAACTCTGCGCTACCTATGAATGCCTGGAAGCCTTCTGGAGCACTACTAAACGCCTTTGTGAAATTTGCGTTACCTCCTACTGAAGGATAGATCTTAGCATACATTAAACCTATCAAAATAATTCCGGTTGCCCAAAAAATTATCGCTTTTCTATGATCAAATAATGTCTTGCGAAATATTGAAGATATTTTCATGATTCACCTTTCGTAGATTGATAATACTTCATAAAGATATCTTCTAGCGCTGTTTCTTGACGCTCAATACTAACTACATTATGCCTAGCAAGCTCCTTTATGAAGGGATCGACACTCCCTCGCACTTCAAACCATCCCTCAATACCAGAAAGATTAAATTGTTCGATTCCTTCAATGTTTTCAAAGGATTTTTTTGAAACCTTCTCACCAAAACGGACTTTTAGCTGGTGAACGTCCAACCCACGTAACTTACTAACTTCTTCTATACCTATGAGTTCTCCGTCTTTTATAAACCCAACCCTATCACTAACTCGTTGCACTTCAGCAATATTATGAGAAGAAAAAAATACGGTACTACCTTGCTTCTTTACGGAAATTAACAACTCAAAAAATTTTTCTTGCATCAATGGATCCAACCCAGAAGTCGGCTCGTCTAAAATTAATAATTTTGGTTTATGCATGAAAGCCTGAATGATACCTATTTTCTGTCGATTGCCCTTCGATAGTTCTCGTAATTTTTTATCAAGATTAGCATCGAACATCTCCTTCATATAATTAACGTACTCTTGGTCAACTGTATCAGCATTAAGCGCACCAAGATATTCAAGTAACTGACGGCCAGTCATATCATCATAAAGTGCTAATTCGCCAGATAAATAACCCACCATTTGTTTTATTTGATCACTATCGCTAACACTATCTAAACCGAATATTTTAATTGAACCACTCGTAGGTTTAATAAAATTCATGATAGTTCTAATTGTTGTAGTTTTTCCGGCGCCGTTTGGACCTAAAAAACCAAATATTTCACCTGAGCTCAACTCAAGTGAAATATTTGCAATCCCTTTACTTGAACCGTAGAATTTAGATACGTTTAATACGTTTAATGGCCTGGTATTTGATTGCATTTTATGCCAGTATATCACACCAAATCATACTAGAATATTTATGCAAATATACTGATAACAATTTTCAAAACGTTGTTTTTTAGTATTTTGAAACATCTAATGATGTGCCGTAGCGTTTGGTTCCAGCGGATATATACTGATTGATACTGCTGTCTGATGGAACCGCGACGGCATTGGAGTAACGATCAATCAATTTCTGAGTTGGTGAACCGTTTGTATTAACATATTCTGTACCCTGAAGACCATTTGCTTCCATGCCACCTATACTAACTGGCGCAGAGGCCATAGCGTTACGGAAGACACTGAGGTCGGTATATTTTGTGCCTTCTCTGATGTATATTAAGGTTTTTCCAGATTCATTGGTGGCGTATACGTTACCATTCATTACTGTTTCTGGTATGCCACTCCATGGCTTATTAGCCTTATGTAGGATAGTTTCAATAGGAGCTTTTGCACCCGAACTATGGGATAACATGAAGCATAGAGGAGTCTTGGCGCAAATATATGGACTATCGCCTGACGTATTAGGGTAGGCCATAACGTTATTGATCATTATATCTATTCTTGGCATCCAGTCTAATGACTGTCGGCGACCAAATCTTGTCGCACCTCCGCCATCTTTTCTGGCTAGTAACTCTGGAGGTGGATTTGGGTTGAGTTCACTTAGTCTATTGCTTGACCACACTTCTCCAACACATGCTGAATATGGATATAGAGAGCTGGCGCATTTTGGTGCTGACCTGCCGTCTGTATAAATTGCTACTGGGTTAGTTCCGCCTATTATAGTGTTGTTAATCATTTTTACACCCGAAGATCCGGCATCTGCAAAGGCTGCCTTTTTAGACTTCTGTCGAATGAAATTATTTACCATAAGCAGTCCGTCTGCAATCTCCCAAAAAACACCATTACCTTCGTTATCTAGAATATAAGAATTAGCAATTACAGCATCGGTATTGCTGTCGTCATACCACAAGCCTGGTGAGTAGTTATTTGCAATGTAACTATTATCTACCTTTGTTCTTCTAGTTTTTGAGGCTTTCATGCCCCCTGTTTGCGGATCTACGGTAAACTCACGTAGGTAGTTCATATCAGTAATTTTCACTGATTTTAATGTTAAATTATCTGTTTGTACAGCACTAACCCCCATCCAGTTTGAGCGTGTAAAGGTGGCATTTTCAACAACAACTGAATCCGCAATATTAACTGTCAGTGTTAGTAATGCTGAATCGGTTATTACAATGTTCTTCAAAACAGTACCATGAGAGCCACTGTCTACAATTACAACGCCATAATCGTCAGCCGTATTTGAATAACGCGCTACTTTTATGCCTTCTACGCGAACATTAGGGCTTTTTATTTGGATAGCTCTATCTCTATCACCGGAGCTAGGCGCAGATCGTGATGACTCTATATTAGATTTACTAGCATCATTTGCAGTCAAATATAACCTTTTATTTGAACGGTCAACCCAGAACTTCCCATCACCCAGATCGCCTTTATTAGTTACTTGGTCAAGTGAGTCATTGCCAATCCATGCCTGGTCGGGATATCGAGCAGAGTAATCACCAGCTAAGCCCATGTTACTATTTGGGAAATCAAAGCCACTTCCACCGGTAACTGGTCGCGGGTTATATGAACGCCATTTGTAGTTGCCTTCGGTGTTCCAGCCACTGTTGCTAGCAGTCGAACTAGGTACTGCGACTGAACCACGTAGTTCTGGAATCTCACCAGGATAGGCGATTATTTTTACTGTCTTTGATACTCCGACATTAACGTTACCCCTATATACCCCACCTCGCATCACAACCGTACCGCCAGAACTAACCGCGCCAATCGCTTTACCTAGTGTTAAATACGGTGAATCGACATTACCACTCCCACTATCATTACCATTTGGAGCAACATACTTAATCGACCCGGTTAATGATGACAAGTTATAATTAATCGGTAGTTGTGCTCCGTATTCACCACTAACCGGAGGTTGTGGTGGTGTGGTACACTTTGATCCAGTACCAAAACGTACTACATTATTGCCAGATCCCGTAGCTGAACTATCGGCAATAGGCTCCACGCATCCAGAAAGAACTCCATTCTCAACATTTAGTGCAATACTGAATGTCGAGGCACTTGATACCAGCAGCGTAGCCACCCCTATCACGCCCACTACCAAAATGACAAAATACTTAGATTGTCTCAAGTTCTTTAGGTTCCCCCATCTAAATTCCTTAATTCGCTTCATGTATTGTTATCGTTCCTAAATTACCCTCTTATGCTTTAAATATACACTACGTTAACCGCACATCAAAATATGTTTGTTATTGCAATAAGTTAGCATCAGAAGTCATAAATATAGTTGAAATCTTGCCCTCACTGTTTACAAATCCTAAATTCAGGACATACACCATGTTTCTACCATAAGTGTCTGTAAGCCCACGAAAAATTGATAGATTCTGCTAATAGATCGTCTAGTACATAGCTGTCATAGCTAAATACAAGATAGTCCTTTAAGTATATATCAATTCTATCCTTTTGACTTAGACTCTTTGTATTGTTAATATTAAAATGTAATACATAAAAAACCAAAAGATATACATAAAAAGGAAGTCATATGGCTACACAAAAGAGAAAAATAAAAACTAAACGGTCGACAATAGCAAAAAAGCGGTCCTCAAATAATAGTAGTTTTATTTCTAGGATACCGAGGAATATTAAGATACTGATTGTAGTTGGCGCGATAGCTCTTATCGGTACAATTTGGATATTTGGTGCTCACGCAGCAACATCAAATTTTGAGGCTGAAGTTGCAAAAAAATCAGGTGGAGCAACGGTATCAAGTGATGCTACTGCTTCTGGCGGTAAATATGTTGTTTTTAATACACAAACTGCCATCACAAAACCTGCATCTATTCAGCGCTTTCCGGGGGATCCGAACCCTCTAGTTACAGGTAAGGCATACTGGGGTTCAGCAGTAGACGGCAATGGTGACCCGTCAAAACATGAAAATGTAGCGGGTAAATCACTAGCAATTCGACGAACATTTTGGGGGTGGAATAGCCCAAGTATGATATCGACAGCCAAAAGCGACCTAGTAGCAAACCGATTACCTCATGTTTCTGTCAAGACTCCAGGATGGGCTTCTGTGGCGTCTGGACAACATGATGCTGAACTAGATAATATGCTAAAGCAACTTGACTCTCTAGGTGGTCCTGTTTGGTTTACTGTACACCATGAACCCGAAGGTGGTGGTGGAAGTAATGGAATAGACGATCCCGCCGGAGCAGCTGGCTGGAGAAATATGCAAAAACATGTACGTGATCGTATAAATGCATTAGGTACAAAAAATATTGCATTTATGCCTGTATTGATGACCTGGACATGGGATCCAGCTTCTGGACGTAATTACAACGACTGGTGGGTAAACGGTATCTGGGATGCATATATAGTTGATCCGTATGTTGAAAAAGAAGGTCTGAGTATGTTGGCCGACACAGGCTGGAAAAACTTTTCATCATGGGCAGATAAGAAAAAAATCCCATACGGTACAGCAGAATGGGGACTTAGAACAATATCAGGTGGAAGTTGGCAAAAGAAAGTACCTGACGGAAAACTATGGACTAATTCAGACTGTAAGCCAGAAAATATGATTCTTAAAACTACTACAGATAGCCAGGAGAAAGTTGCCGCAGATAACATGCAAGCGTTTTGGGATTGGAGCTTCGCGAATCATAAAGATGTTATCTCCTATACATATTTTGATTCATGTCTAAATAGCCGTAAAGGACCTTGGACATTAGCAAAAGGTCAGCTTGCAAGGTTCGATAAAATACTTGGTGAAGATCAAAGAGTAATGCGCGTTAAAGATCTAGATAAGCCCTCTACAACAACCACAACAACTTCGTCGTCATTTGGTACGTTAACACAGGATATTACAATACCAGCAAATGGCACCTATAAACTCTGGGTACGACTTAACGCACCAGATGCAGTCAATAACGCCATTCAAGCTCAAGTTGACAATGGTACGGCTATAAAAATGGGTGATGGTGGCTTGAAAGCTAACACATGGACATGGGTAGATTACAAAAACGGTGACTTAAACAACAAAGCTACAGTCACTCTTAGCGCGGGTACACGAAAAATTACAATCACAGGCATCGAGAATGGTGTTAAGATCGATCGGGTATTAGTAACAAATGAAACCTGTGTACCATTAAATACGGGCGAAAATTGTACGACTCCTATCACAACTCCACCCACAACCACTCCAACAACACCGGAACCTAACGTAACTGTGTCTGGACCAAATGAAGGGTCAACAGTAACAGGCAATACTACAATAAAAGTCACTGCAACCTTCCCTATCCAAGAAGTATCATTTAGGATAGACAATCAATGGCAGACCACTGATAAGTCAGATCCATTTCTATGGGAATGGAATACAACCAAATTCAGTAATGGCGCGCATAAGATAGTTGCAAGAGTAAGAAAACAAGGTGATCCAGGAAATGTCTATACTGAAAAAATAATCAATGTTAAAGTTACAAATCAAGCTGAACCTACTCAACCAATTGAGCCTGTCAAAGACACAGAAGTACCTACTGTACCGACAAGTCTACGAACAAATCTACAGTTCGACTGGACAAAGCTAAGATATGTCATGAATGTCATGTGGGATGCTTCTTCAGATAATGATGACAGTGCAATTACCTATCAAGTTCTTAGAGACGCTTCACCAATAGGTCAAACAACTGCCACTGTCTTCACAGATTCAGGAGCTTTGGAAGCTGAAAGAGTCTACAACTACTCGGTAACTGCTAGTGATGCTACTGGAAACGTCTCAGGGCCTGCTTCATTAAGCTTAAAAACAAGTTGTTCGTTCATATTCTGTACAGCAGAAGTGCTATAGTTCGAAACAGTTTATTTACCCTTGAATCACCCAATACCATTCGGGCAATTCAACATTAATTGACTAATGTAAAATTAACATTTGTCCGATTCTGCAATATTTAATATAAATATCCGATGTCAATCTACCCAAAAATATGATAGTATTTACTGGAAAGGCCAAAAATGTCTGATATACAAAAATTCATAGAACAACTAAAACAAACTGGATTTGAGGGCGAGATTGAAGACGCGACTGAGTTGCTTGATCAATATAGCCATGATGCTTCAATGCTCGAAGTACGCCCTGAGTTAGTCGTTGCGCCAAAACACGCCAAGGACGTAGAGAGAATAGTAACGACCACGAAACACCTCAAATCAGAACAAAAAGGTTTATCTTTAACAGCAAGGAGCTCCGGAACTGATATGTCTGGGGGTGCTATTAACGATTCAGTTATTGTTGACTTTAAGAGACATCTGACAGAAATACATGATATTGGTAAAGATTCGGCTAGTCTTCAACCTGGCGTAATGTTCAAGGATTTTGACGCCCAAGCCAAAGCAAAAGGTGTCTTAATGCCAACTTACCCCGCATCTAGAGACCTTTGTACGGTTGGCGGTATGGTTAACAACAACTCTGGCGGAGAAAAATCTATTGAATTCGGGCAGACTGCTAATTTTGTTAACAAGATTGATTTTGTATTTGCAGACGGCATCAAACGTGAGGTTAAACCCTTAAACAAAAAACAGCTTGAAGCTAAAATGAAACAGAAGGATTTTGAGGGAGAAGTATACCGAAAAGTTTTTAAATTAGTTGATGGGCATTATGATTCAATCAAACAAGCGAAACCGAATGTTAGCAAGAATGCCACTGGCTACTGCTTATGGGATGTTTGGGATCGCGAAACAGGCATATTTGACCTTACTAAGGCTATAGTTGGTGGGCAAGGAACTTTGGGTTTTGTGACTGATATTGAGTTTAGGTTAACGCACGCACGTAGCGATGAGGGATTATTGGTTATCTTTGTAAAGGACTTACGTCGTTTAGGTGAACTAATTAAAGTCGTAGTTGATAAAAAACCTTCTAGATTTGAATCTTTCGATGATAACACACTAATCTTATCTATACGATTTATGCCATACTTCCTTAAATTTTTGGGAGTTAAAAAATTTCTTCACCTGTTAATCAGCTTAATACCAGACGCGTTACTACTCATCAAGGGAGTGCCACGACTTATACTGATGGCTTCTATTAAGGGTGACGATCCAGAAGAAATTAAAGAGAAGATCCATGCACTACGCAAAGAACTTGAACAAAACGCCAAATACTATGGAATCAGTGGGTTCGAAGAAGCACCCTACGAACGTCAGGGCGAAAAATTTTGGATTATGCGAAGATACAGTTTTCAGATCCTACGAAGCAAGGTTAAAGATAAGCACACTGCCCCATTTATAGATGACTTAGTCGTTAGACCAGAATACTTAGCCAAATTTTTGCCACAGATGCGTAAGATTATTAAAAAATATCGCCTATTCGCTACTATTGCCGGACATATGGGTGATGGGAATTTTCATATCATCCCATTAATGGATATAGCACAAGATAGTGACCGTAACAAAATTTTGCCAGCCATGGAAGAAGTTAATCAGCTAGTCCTGAAATATCATGGATCTTTAAGTGGAGAACATAATGATGGCTTGATTCGAGGCCCATGGTTAGAACAGATGTACGGCAAGGAAGTTTTAGGCTACTTTAAAGAATTAAAAGCAATTTTTGATCCAGATAACATCTTTAATCCCCACAAGAAAACCGATGCAACTTGGCAATATACGACCCAACACTTCAGAAAAAATTTTGACTCATAAAATCTATCGAATACTATTAGGATTGTTTATGATGATCCGAACACCTTAGATGCATATCTTCCAGCGAGCCTCCAACCTACTGGGGGATTGTTCAGTTCTTTTGATAGCTGAACAGGAGTTTCGTGCTTTTGATTTCCTATTGCTGTATATAGAACGCCTATCTCTTTCATCCCGGTTTCATTTGCAGATAACGATCTAATCTTTAACTTTGGTTTTATTTCTGCTCCTGGCCATGCAACCATCTCAACATCTTGACTGGTTACTACATCTACGCTCTCACCCCACGGTGTCTGGTATTTGGTAACAATAGTTCCTTTTGGAAGAATATTACGATATTTTATACTGCTTTGAGCCTGCACTGTTAGCTGTTTGGCAGACAACATCGCCTCTGGCACAGTGTTTGCACCCATAACTACTGCCAGCAATGTAACTTCTTTATCCTCTGCCAATTTAACATTACGAGCAATTACAAAACAACCTTTAGCTTCATCAGTATTACCAGTTTTCACACCGACAACACCGTCACTACCTAGCAAACCATTGGTGTTATGTACTGTTGTACCAGATATTACGGTATCTTTCATACTGACAATACTAGATAATACGGGATCGTTCATTAACATTTGAGTTGCTAACACCATATCACTTGCAGTACTAACAGTCTGCGGAGAAAATCCGCTAGCATCGGAAATATGTGTGCCTGTTAATCCTTGTTCTTTAAAATATTCGTTTGCTTGTTGAACATAAGCCTCGCTTGATCCATACGCCCATATAGCTAATTTATCAGCGATATTATTGGCTGACACAATTAATAGTGCTTTTAGTGCCTCTTCTTCAGTTAAAACCTGTCCATTATGAACCGGAAAATACGAACCTAGCTTATTAATATACTCATTCATTAAATTAACATCAGCGGTATTGATTTCGATTTTTGGACCTTCCTCTCCGACCTTCAAAGGTTTAGCCTTAACTACCATTAATGCTGTGAATATTTTTGCCATGCTTGCTGTTGGTAATGGTTGTTGGTTGTCTGATTCTTTCACAATTCCATAATCAGCAATACCTATTGCGGATTGTTTTGCATTTGGCCAATTAATTGTAGCTGGTTGC
The DNA here is from genome assembly GCA_023898625.1 of Candidatus Nomurabacteria bacterium. NCBI lineage: Bacteria > Candidatus Nomuraibacteriota > Candidatus Nomurabacteria bacterium. Next base: position 691,178 of record CP060231.1, on the reverse strand, counting down.
TCTATCTGATAATTTACAATTGCAGGTTGTGCTTCAATTTTTGGAACCGGCCAAAAATACAGTAAGCTACCAAGGATGGTTAGCGCCACAAAACTAACACAGATAACCTTAGTGCCAATGTTTTTCCTAAGCTTATTTTTTTGCTTCCTTGGCTGCGAGTAATAACGACTACTTGAGTAATATTGAGACATATTTGTATACCTATTATACCTTACTGCTTAAGTATTCCGGCTAGATGCAATAGTCTCATTTATTATTTAGAATTTTCTGAGCGCCATGTTTTAATTTTGGCATGATTTCCACTTAACAAAACCTTAGGAACACTCATTTCTTCAAATACTTCCGGGCGAGTATACTGAGGATATTCAATGGTCTTATCATCACTAAAACTCTCTATCTGTGCAGAGGTTTCACCCCCTAAGACTCCTGGAATTAGCCTAACAACACTATCAATCACCGCCATCGCTGGTATCTCACCACCGGTTAAAACATAATTTCCGATACAAACAAGCTCATCAACTACCGACACAACCCTTTCGTCGTATCCCTCATAGCGACCACAAACAATTATCAATCCACGACTATCATCAGCATGTCGTTTTGCTAAGGATTGCCTCCAAATCTCACCACGTGGGGTCATAAGTAATGTTCTTGCGGACTTGTCTTGTTTTTTGGCGTGTCTTATAGCTTTAATTAATGGTTCGACCATTAATAACATCCCATCACCTCCACCATACGGTGTGTCGTCAACTTGCTGGCGAGGGCCTAATCCGAAATCTCGAAGATTAATAGTATGGTATTCTACTATTCCCTCTTTTTGCGCCTTCCATAACATAGAAGACCCAAAAACCTCATCAAACATCTTTGGGAATAGCGTAATTACTTGTATTTTCACGGAATATATTATACAGCAATCGAATAAATAACCCTACTCCATTCACCTAGTCCACTGTATATCGGTAGTTGAGCAATTCTTAAAATCACTCATATCTAGTTGTGGGGGGTAGTTATTCTTCTCATTTTTTGGCGAGTACATCCTGCTATCTACTTTACCCTTGCCGTTTCCCGCATCTGGGGTGATTTCAAGTAACCTAACCACGTTTCCTAAACCATCTTGTCGATCATTTAAATATGAATAGATAGTATTTCCATTAACGCCCGTAAGCTTCGCGCATCCATTATTGCCGGTTGTATGTCCAGAAAAGGTGAACTTCACATTTGGATACTTACTTATTACGTAATCGAAGACTCTTTTTGGAGTACCTTCAACTGCAGTATACCCAGATGATCCGGTACTTAATGTCTTAGAGTTGCTACTTAAGAACATATGAGAAACCAGAATAATGTTGTGATGCGGGTGATTCTCTATTACTATCCTCATCCATTCTTGAACAACCTGACGAGGATAAAATTCATAATTAATTGCTAGCCAATTCAGTCCCCCTGCAGTAAAAGTACGATAAGCATTATCTGTATTATTGTGAGACGCGCAATAGTTACTCATCCATTGTGGGTGATCAAGGCTTGACGATGACATTCCGGCAGGTGCGCCCTTTGTCATTAGCCTGTCTCTATTAGCGTTAAACTCATCACACAACGTCACAATGCCCGGAAATCTTGATTTTGGATATGCTTTCTCCCAGGCGCTCATGTTTCTAACTTGAATTGAAGCATTAGACCCAGGGCATGAGGCTCTATAGCCTCCAGAAGTATCACTACAGGCCTTGCCGTCGGCCCTTACGGCAGCAGTATCATGATTGCCGGGCGTAATCAAGTATGGCATACCAGCATTTTCTAGTATCTTTAAGCCTTCACTAGATTGATCAAAATTTGTTATTCCTGAGCAATTGGGGTTTTTTGTAGACGTCTCGCAAATTTTGCCGGTCCAGTTATTAACATCACCTACCTGAAATATATATTTAAGATTAAGCGACTGTCGGTTATTTATTAACCAATTCCACCTATTAGTAAAATTATAATAATTCCCGGGGAATCCAATCTCATTTTGTGTATCTGGAACAACTGCAAACGTAAATTTATTATTGTCAGATGGTGGGGGTGGGGGTGGCACCACCACACATCCAGATCCAGTACCAAATCTAACAGCATTATTGCTCGAAGGTTCTGTGGCAGAATTATCTGTGATCTTTTCGGCACACCCACTTGTACTGCCAAGCTCTGGCTGTAATGCAATAGAGAATGTACCCGCTTTAGTAGCAACTAATATTGCTGTGCCTATACCAGCCAAAATTAATATTACGACAAACTTAGAGTTTCTTCGAAGTGTGTTTACAGTTTGTTTTGTGTATATTGAAAATCTGCTAGTTTTTTTATGACTCATAATAGTTATGCTTTAAACATAACATATTGGTCATATTTTTTGCAATCTTCTATATGATTAGATGTCAAGGTCGTCAAGATCTTCGAGCTCTTTTCGAGTCTGTGCAACCCTTGAGTTTTCTTCTTCAGTATCTGATGAATCAGTAGTGTTATTTGTTGGCTCTTCGGATTCTTGAACACCAGACTTTACATCAGATGCTGATTGTCCGTCGTCAACAATCTTAAGATTGTATCGAGCGTCGTTCTTTGTTCCTAAAGCTCTGAGCAAAGTACGAAGCGCCTGTGCGCCAGAACCCCTTTTGCCAATAACGCGCCCCAAATCTTCGGGTGCCACAGTAAGCTCCAATAAAACCCCCCGTTCATCCACAGTTCGCTCAACTACAACTGCGTCAGGGTTTCCAACCACAGATTTTACGATATATTCAACAAATTGCTGGTCGATGGTACTCATCAGAATCTCCTATACTTTATATTAATGCCTCTATATTATAGCAAACTTTGTTTTATGCTTCAGCTTGTTCGGATTCGGTCGACTCGCTATCAGATACAGTGGCATCTTCTGTATCCTCTTTAGGTTGTTCGGGTGCAGTCTCTTCTTTTGGTTGATTTTTACGCAACTTTTCTGGATTACGAATTTTGCCTTCTTGCTTGGCTGGTAAAGTTACCCACTTAGGTAACTTAACCCCTTCTTTCTTTAGAAGTAATGCAACTCTATCTGTTGGCTGAGCACCATGATCCAGATAATACTGCGCTTGTTCTTTATTAATAACTATTTGTTTTGTGTGTGGATCATAGTGACCAATCTTGGCTACTACGCGTCCACTTGTTGGGGTCCTGCGTGAATCTTGAACGACCACACGGAATTGTGCGTGACCTTTTCGGCCAGTACGCTGTAAACGTATAACGAGCATTATTGCTTCATCCCTTCTTTATTATTAACCACCCTATTTTACAGTTAATCACCTCTGTTGTCAATCATACTGCAAAATTCACTACTTGTTTTCGTAATACTTTAGGGCATTTTGAGCGGCTTGCTGTTGAGCAGACTGCTTGCTTGGCCCCTTTCCCTTGCCACGCAGTTCATCCCCAACAAATACTCCCACAACAAAGGTTTTATCATGATCTGGTCCATCCTCTTCAAGAACTTTATATACTGGAGTAAATGCTTCTTCACTTTGAGCTTTTTCTTGAAAGTGTGATTTTGGATCCATCCATGAGCCTGATTTTAAAATATCATCGAATGTTACGATTAAAGTTCTGTCTATAAATTCCTTTGCAACATTATATCCTTGATCAAGATAGATTGCGCCAATCACAGCCTCGTATGAATTAGCTAAAATCTGTGCTCGCGCACGATCAGTCCCATGCTTTTCGCCACGACTCAACCTCAATAAGGGTTCAAAATCATTATTTTTTGCAGCTTCGCTAATACTCTCCGTCCTAACTAAAGCGCTTCGCCAATTTGTTAATATACCTTCGGGTTCTTGATGATTTTTGTACAAAAACTCGGTTACCACCAACTCCAATACTGCATCACCCAAAAATTCAAGACGTTCATTATGAACTTTAGCCGTTTTGCGATGTTCATTTACGTAAGACCTATGGGTTAGTGCCGTAATCAGAAGCTCTATATCATTAAACTCAACTTTTAGTTTACTTTTAGCGAAATCAACAAATTTGGCGGTATCTTGCATATCTTAGGTAGCCTTTCTGATTTTATTTAATCCTAAAAGAATTATTTTCTCAATATCCTCATACTCAATCTTATCCAATGCTTCTTGTGTTGAAAACCACTTAATACCATTCATCCAATCTTCTGGCTTTAATGCGTTTGTATCACCTTGAGCCTCAACTAAAAATATATCGGTAGTCATCAATACTAAACTCTGTTGGCGACGATACCTAAAGTTTATCTTCCCTAACCAATCAAGGACTCGTACTTTCTTTAGCCCTGTTTCTTCTTGAATTTCTCGTTCGGCGGTATCTTTAGCTTGTTCACCTTCTTCAATATGTCCCTTAGGGATTGTCCAACGATCTTTGGCATCTTGTATTAATAGTATTTCTACATTACCGGATTCTTTACGATAAACAATACCCCCGGCTGTTGGTTCCCTAAGAACCTCTTTGATAACCGGTTTTCTGCGTGTATGTACAAATTTTTTAAAACCTTCAAATGGCTTTGGTCGTTTCATATCGTATCCTTAATGTTACTTATTTTTGGGTAAAGTATCTGCTTCTTTTTGTTTAATGAGCGTACCTAATACGCCATTGATGAACTTTGAGGAGTTCTCCCCTCCAAAGGATTTAGCAAGTTCTACAGCTTCGTTTATCGACACCCTTGATGGTACAGCATCTTCCTGAAACAGTAACTCGTATGCGCCAAGACGCAAGATTATTCGATCAACACGAGCAATCTGATCCAATGGCCAATCTGGTGCAATTGGTTGCAGCAGGCTGTCTATATACTGACCTTGCTCTTCGACGCCGTTAACCAAAACCCTGACAAAATCAACGTCGTCAACCGTACTGCTGTAGCGATTGATATTCCTGTCTAGTATTTCACTCAATTTGAGTGACTTATCACCACAATCAGCGCGAAAATCCCGTTCATATAGGGTTTGCAGAGCGATTATTCGGCCAAGGTGACGGTTCGAAGCCATATTGTTAAAAATCCTTTAATGTCTACTATTATAACCTATAATTACTAGGCTTTAACAGATTTTGCAGTATTTTTGCCTGATTCACGCCGAGTGGTATATGCCTTAACAGGCGACGAGGCATTGACTGTACGTGCCAACTTTACGACAAGATGGCTACGTCGGTTGCCTGTTCGACGTGGTGTAGTTCGTTTTTTGGGCTTACCCATATAAAGTTAATTACTCCTTAACGTATTATGTTGAATATCAAAAGATATTATAGCAACTTTCAACTCAACCCTCAAGCCCTCTCAGACTACAAAATTAACAAGCCTATCTGGCACGTAAACAACTTTTTTCACCTCTGCACCGATATACTGCATAAGCTTACTATCGGCATGTACTAAGGTTATAACCTCATCCTGAGAACTGCCTGAACTTATCTGAACCTTGCCACGTAATTTACCGTTTACTTGGACAACTACATCAACTACATCTTGGACCATAAAGCTATCGTCCCACTCCGGCCAATGATCAATATTAATACTATCTTGATGTCCTAACTGATTCCAGATTTCATCAGCAGTATGGGGGGCAAAAGGCGCGATAAGCATCGCCAAAGACTCAATTGCCATCTGCCAATCACCGTTCTTTTTTACACCATATTTTGCCTTCACTTCATATAACTGGTTGGTTGCTTTCATCATTGAAGCTATTGCAGTATTGTACTTTTGATCTTCTAAATCTTCTGTTACCTTTTTGATTGCAGGGTGAATAATTTTAAGAGCTCGATTATTTCGGTCACCCTCTTCTTTTGCCTCAATAAATTCTTGGGAAAGATTCCATACCCTATTCAAAAAGCGGTATGCGCCTGGCACCCCTTGTGGATCCCAGCGAATCCAAAGATCTAATGGCGCCGCAAACATTAGGTATGTTCTAAGCGCATCTGCACCATAACCTTGGTTAATAATTTCAAGGGGATCAACTCCGTTGCCCTTTGACTTACTAAACATTTGACCATCACTAGCCATGACTTTACCATTAAACAAAAACTTCTTGAATGGTTCGGGATTATCTAAAAGTCCAATTTTATGGAAAAATCTTGTTATAAAACGAGCATAGATCATATGTGCGGTAGCATGATCACCACCATTGTAAAAATCAATCGGCATCCATTTATTAACTATGGAGCTATCGAAGACTTTGGTTTTGTTCGCTGGATCAAAGTATCGTAAGTAGTACCAGCTACTACAAATGTAAGTATCAAGTGTATCGGTTTCCCGCTCGCCCTTTCCGCCACATTTTGGACAATCAACTTCAAGCCAATCTGTTGCCCTGGCCAGAGCACTGCGACCATCACCGCTCGGTGCATAGTCATCGAGCTCCGGCAAAACTACTGGCAAATCTTCGTCTGGGACAAGTACTTGCCCACACTTCTCGCAATTGATAATCGGTATCGGTGCACCCCAGTAACGTTGACGACTGACACTCCAATCACGAATTTTAAAGGTTGTCTTTTCTTTTGCTAGACCCTGCTTCTCTAGGTCGGCAATAATCTTTTCCCGCGCCTCAGCAGAACTCATCCCATCATACTTACCAGAGTTAATCATCACACCCTCAGCCGTAGCATCATCTACTTCACCGATGTCTACTACCTGGACAAGAGGAAGTTCGTGATCCTGGGCAAATTCTCTATCGCGTTCGTCGTGGGCAGGAACCGCCATAATTGCCCCAGTGCCGTAGCCAACCAACACATAATCTGCCACCCAAACGGGGATCTTCTCGCCACTTGCTGGATTAATAGCGTAAGAACCTGTAAAGACGCCTGTTTTTTCCTTGCTGGCCTGGCGTTCAACTTCTGTCTTTTTGGTGGCCTGTTTTATGTAATCATCTACTTTGACTTTTTGCTCTTTTGTAGTAAGTTGCTCTACAAGCTCATGCTCTGGTGCCAAAACCAAGAAAGTTGCCCCAAAGATTGTATCCGGCCGAGTTGTGAAAACCCTGACTTTGGGCACTATAGAGCTATACCAACTATTGTTTGCTAACCATTGCCATGGAGTCTCATTGGGAGCTGGCTCTGGAAGGTTATTGAACTTATTGCCAAGCGCACAAATCTGACTTGCGTTACTATCGTTGAATTCAAATCTTTCGATATAACCGTCTTTATGTTTGAAAATGAATACGACTTTTTCGTTTGTCAGATACTCATTCCAGAAGCCCGTCTCCATATTGTCTGTTATTAGACGCTCAAAATCATCTGCTTTTGACACGGGAAACTCAACACATAGATGTCCTGCTTCTGTTCGATTATCCACTGTACCGCCAATCTCAAATATGTCATCTTCGGTGATATTTTGCTGACCCATGATATAGCTTCGAGCCATTTGGGCATGTGGGTTAGAAACCTTATGTAGCAAGAAATCAACCTCGGCACCTTTACTTTTGCCAATCCAGTTTTTCTGAGCTGTTTTTACTACTTCTGACCAATCAAGTGCATCGGTTGCCTCAAGCAGTTCATCGGCATAGTCGGTAATCTTGAAGAACCACTGCTTGACCTCCTTTTTCTCGACAATCGGGTCATCGGCTCCATCGTGGCGCCAACATTTTCCGTCAATCACTTGTTCGTTAGCAAGGACTGTCTGGCACTTGGTACACCACCATTGCATGCGTGCTTCTTGATAAGCGAGGTCGTTTTTGTACATCTGTGCAAAAATCCACTGTGTCCACTTGTAGTAAGTAGGCTCGTGCGTGGCAATCTCTTTACTCCAGTCGTTACTCCAGCCCATAGCTTTGTACTGCTTGTGATAGCTTGGGATAATCTGCTTCATTGATTCCTGTGGACTAATACCGGTTTTGATGGCGTAATTCTCGGCCGGCAAACCAAAAGCATCCCAGCCAACTGGATGATAGCTTTCATAACCTTTCTGACGTTTATACCGCGCCATAACATCGCTAATCGTGTAATTCATGGCATGGCCAATGTGAATACCCGCCCCACTGGGGTAATTAAACATGCTCATAGCAATGTACTTATGTTTGCTACTATTAAGATCGGCTTTATAAATTTGTTTATCATCCCAAATTTTTTGCCACTTGGGTTCAATTTCTTTTGGATTATAGCGTTGCATCAGGGGTAATTATATCACGACTTAACTAGTTAGTCTGAAAATCTTAAACTTTAGTTAAATATTTGGTAGCCAATGCACCCTTGCCATGCAAGAGATCATAATGCAACTGTGCGAGCTTAGTGGTTAATGCGCCAGTATTGCCATCTCCAATTTTGCGCGCGTCTACCTCAGATATACTTGATACAAATGCGGAGGTTCCGCACGCAAATACCTCATCGGCAATATACAGCTCCGTTAGATCAACAGTTCGTTGTTCAACTTTTATGCTCTGAGCTTCCGCTAACTCAATGATGGTACGCCTATTTATTCCTTCAAGCAAATCACTAGTTCTGCTTGGGGTAATTATAATCCCTTCTCTAACTAGAAAAATATTAGCGGCCGAAAGTTCACAGACATGACCTTGTGTATCCAAGAATACACAATCATCATAACCGCTATCTATTGCATCTTGCTTAGCGAGTACTGAGTTTATGTATGCTCCGTTCACTTTTGCCCTAGCCGGAATGGCAAAGTCCGGAACGCGTCGCCAAACACTGGTCTTTAATCGAGCATTCTTTTGGGGCAAAATTGGGTGCGCAGGATAAATAAACATAGTTAGGATTGTTTTTAGGCCTCTTGACTTAGTGCCTGGCACCGCATCAACAACATGTACGGTTGCGCGCACAAAAACATCCTCATCAATCATATTAGCACTAGCTAACTGCTTGACGGCATCTTCAAATTTTGGATAATCCCATTCTTTCAAGAAGTCATCAATTCCAATGATTTTAGAAGATTCTTGGAGTCTACGAAAATGATCTTTCAACCTAAAAGCCATCAATCCCTTTGAAGTAAGATTTATCGGAAAGACAGTATAAACACTCAACCCATAAAGCACTGCCGAACTAGCAATACTCAAGCTTGCTTGGTTAAATTCCACAATGTCTTTACTGAAAAAAACTTTAGTGTTATTCATATTGTTGCATAATCAAAACTGATTAAGATAATTTGTATTAAATACGGTGGCGTATTGTTGCTGGCGCTGCCAACGCTCTTCGGCAAAGCGTACAAGTGTTAGTACAAGTTCCACACTGCTCACGCCAGAGGCTTGCCAGTTATGTTCATACAGTCCACCAGGTAGTGGATTGGCCTCGTTGAAGTAGACAACTCCTGATTTACCGTCAATCAACATATCGATACGGGCAATTCCCTGACAACCAAGCGATCTGTAAACTTGTCGCCCAAGCTCTTCGGCCTTATCGTACAACTTCTGGTCCAACTTGGCTGGCACTTCACTGTAGCCCTGTGACCCTTTGGCGCCACCTTTTTTACCGCCCTTTTTGCCGCCTTGCATATATTTTGTTTCAAAGTCAAAGAAGTCCTCTGGCTTTGTTAACGGGCGCTCTAACGATGCTACCCGTAGTTCTTCATTGCCCATAATTGGCAACGTCACTTCTATCAAGTTTGGTACTTCTTCCTCAACGATTACCTTATCGTCATAATGTGATGCCACTTCTATGGCATTCTGTAGCTCTTGGGTATTTGTCACACGAGATATGCCAATACTCGAACCAAGATGTGCCGGCTTCACAAACATCGGATAGCGCAAAGATTTTTCGATGCCGTCGAGCGTGTCTTTCGTCTTTCTCGCAAAAGTATCTCGGTATAGATACTCGTACTTAGCGACTGGAACTCCATTCGTCTCGGCTACTTGCTTGGCCAAAACCTTGTCCATGCACAACACCGCAGCATCCATATCACAACCAACAAAAGGAATATTCGCCATCCGAAACAATCCCATCAAGCTGCCGTCTTCACCATAGGTGCCATGCATCGCCGGAAATGCAATATCAATCTTTTGTAGCTTCTTGCGACCAGCAATACCAGAGGCTTTGACGAGTGTCATACTGCCATCAAACTGCACACTGGCCGGTTGAGCTTTGTGTAGAAATTCATTCAATTCACCGCTACTAAATAGGTTAATGTCTTTGAGCTTCTCGCCCCAATACCAAGCGCCGTCCTTGGCGATATACACCGGTTCTACTTTGTATTGTTTGCTGAGTTCTAGGGGTTTAATGATACTTGCGAGGGCCGTCACTACCGAAACATCGTGCTCGGTGGAACGTCCGCCAAAAAATACCGCGATAGTTTTCATACTGCAATTGTAGCATACAATTGTATACGTCAATTGCAATTATTGGTAGTTGTCAGTCCAGTCGTTTTGCATCAACACCACATCGCCAGCCGCAATGAAGTGCTCTAGATTGGTGTAGTATTCCAAGGGATTATCCTCTATCACAACTTCTTTCTTGAAGCCCTTACTTTCCAACCCTCTAAGGATGTGTGCCGTAACCGAGTTCTTCATTAGCACAACTTTGTCTGGGTTTGTACGTGCAATCAGTTCACCCATCTCTCTATGTACACGCTCAGTCTCGACACCCTGATCGACTAACCCCGGAGTGACGTAAATTTTGCGTTTGGCTGGCAGTTCACTCAATAGCGCGAGACCAGCCCGAATACCGTCAATATTACCGTTATAGCTGTCGTCGATTATCCAAGCACCACGCAGACTTCGGGCATGCATTCGGTGCTCAAACGACTTTGTCTTGGCAACACCCTCCTCAATCTGTTTTGCATTCAGTCCAACAGAGTCAGCAATAGCGACCACCGCAGCCAAGGGTCCAACCTGGTGCCTACCAAGCAGCCCACTTTTTAGCTGCAAACTCTTCCCCTTCTTGGTCATGCGAAACCGAGTACCCGCAAAATCTACATGGATGTCAGACACTTTCCATTCACCTACCCCTCCATGCGAGTACAGAATATGCGTGTCTTTTAGGAACTTCTGGGCCGTCGAAGATTCAGCGTTTACATACACATTGTCGTCGTGCAGGTAATCTGCAAGGGAGAATATATCTTGTGCGGCCGCATCCAGAGAAGGATACTGATCCAAATGCGCTGGCGCAATACCTGTAATCACACCTACGTTGGGCTGAACCGTCTTCGAAAACCCAGCGACATCACCTGGCCGTCCTTCGCCGAACTCAACCACCAGCACGTCCTCATCTCCGTCCAGCCCCATCGCAAACCTAGCATGTGAGCTAGCAACATTCTTGTTGGCCGGCGTGATGGCAACCTTTTTCCCCTCGCCAAGAACAGTACCCAACAGCTCTTTCATAGTCGTCTTGCCATAGCTGCCAGCTACAGCAATCTTTATACCTGGATGATTGGCAAAGATGTGTCTAGACTGCTCGATAAGCTTGCGGTTTTTTGGCCGTATCACCAACCAATCACCCAAAACTAGCGGAATAACTATCAGGTGCGCCCATACAACAGGATAGGAAATAATCAGAGCTGCTCCTAAAGGCCAAGCCCCATTAACGCCACGAGCAAGACCCAGACACAGCATCATCAATCCTAAAATAATCTGTACAGCAATACCGCAGCGCAGAGCGAGTAGTACCAACCTAGCTACCTTCGTATACTCTAGCTCACGCCGTTTCATCACCTGGCCAAAATTAACCGTCCGCCAAAACCAACGCAAATATGGCGCCACTTGGTATTCAGTACTCTGTAACATATAGACAATTACTTTGGCAAATTTTGGGCTAAATATACTCAGCGTTCCTCTCATTTTAGAAACTCCTCTACCAGTTTAGAAACCTGCTCAGTATGGGTGTGGTGCAGAAAATGACCTGCGCCAGAAATAATATGCAGATTACTACCACCGATTGCCTTATGATAAATCTCTCCGTATTCAGGAGGTGTTGCGGTATCTTCTGAACCATATATAAGCAGACAAGGAATGCGAACTTTTGCCGCATCAGCCTGTGTGTCGTCAGTAATGATGCGCTTAAAAGTGTCTTGAAGATGTTCAGCCACAAATAAATCTGAGCCAATTGCCCCGTACGCCTTTTTCTTCAATCTTGCTTGTATTTGTTTGGGTAGAGGTTTCGTCATCAGCTTTGCTGTCTTGGCAGCCAGGCGCAGACCCCTCTTTCGGCCCTTATACTGGTTACGAATTCCTGCAGATGCCAGAAGCACAAGTTTATCCGCACGTATCACACCGCTACCGAGGCCCCGTAGTGCAATTGCGCCACCGTTGGAATGGCCAACAACTGCCCTCAAGTTCTGGCACCCCACTTTTTGCGAAAAATCAGCTACAAATTTTGCATATTCATCCAGCCCCCATGGTTGACTCGGGGGCTGGGTACCACCAAAACCAGGCAGATCAAGCAAGATTACTGTGTATTTATTACTCAGTGTTGTTGCGATACGATCAAATGTACTTAACGAATCACCCCAACCATGAAGCATAGTAATAGTTTCTTTTTCTTTCCCAATAATCCTATAATTAACCAAGAGGGAATTGACAATTACTTGCATACTAGATAATTATACTTTAGCTATATATCTTTGACTACTGAATAGCTTGCAATAACTTTTGAAGCTTACCTTCTAACTCTTGCCGACTGATGGCATTTTCTGGTAATTTCACATATTTAGCTATGCCATATCCAGCAATTGTTTCGTCACTATTCTCATCTTGATAGTCGATCTTAGATAATGTCCTACTTAGCTTATCAACAGTCAATTTTACTTTGATTGGATCTGCTTTTTCATAATCAGCTGGATTAACGGAGTCCATTTGCTTTAATCCCAACATCTTATCATATGCTTTCAAGAACGTTGCGTAACTTTTTAGATTGATACTTACATCATATATATAGACCGTTCGACCACCTTCTTTTTTAATCTCGGTTTTTGAGAAGTCTGTTTTGTAGACACCTTGACTATGTATTATATTCAGGAGTTCATTGCGCTGTTCTGATGGCAAATTCCCGAACGGAATAACGCCATAGATTGATTCCGTAAAAGCTCCACCCCCTCCTTCTGCTTTCAGTGTCTTGCCCCATACAGAAACTAGAGACGAGAAATCTTTTTTTGGTTGATTTTTTACTTGAGGCATATCGATAGAGGCGTACCTAACATAATCCTCGTTTGGTGTTGAAAATGACTGGGTTGAAACTTTAATATCACCGCCATCCGATGGCTGAGTAATGTCAGTTTTAGTTTCAACTAAATACTGCGCCCCAAATTGTGCTTGTGACGTTTGAGTTAGCTTTCCATTAGAATTATCTTGCTGGGTAGTTTTGGTGACCCCTCTTGTTGAAAGATTATTGGAAAGCATTGCATTAAATACATTACTTTTACTAGTGTATATTCTTGACCACCACAGCCATACCAAGAAAATTAACAACACGGAACCAACTATTAATATCGTCTTTATATAGGTTTCACGATCTTCTTTTGAGATATGTTTCATGATGTAAGTATTGTACCAGTCTTGCTTTACTCTACCAATACGGTACGAAATATTGTAAAATCAATTTACAAAAAGTTGGGGCATTGGCGCAGTTGGCTAGCGCGCATCCATGGCATGGATGAGGTCAAGGGTTCGAATCCCTTATGCTCCACCAAACTAATATGGAGGATTTTATGCAAAATACCGAACGACTTAGTCAATACTACGAGTTTGACGATACAACCTTGGACGTAGTTACAGAAACAGCAGAGAAACTTCGATCATTCCCAGATTGGAACTCAATGTATAGTGATTTTCAATCTAGCAGATCGCACGCACATATGCATGAAACAACCGTATCTCCTCAGTACGGATTCCCGATTAAACTTATAGACATTATCCCCGTAGAGGCGGAATCTACAATGATTTATCACCTACCGATGGGTAATTCGATAGATGAGAATATGCAAGCTCGCCTCATGGCGTTATCGACAGCATTACCAAATACAAGAATCATTGCCTCTAGCAACCCTGCCCACCCCCTTGCTAAAGGAGGAAAATTATATAAATCTGATCGTGACCGTGTATCGAAAGGCATTTTTAGAGATACTATTGAACCTATACTATTCTATGCTCATACTCAAAAGATCAATACTGCAGACCAAGTAGGGTATTCGTATGGAGCCGACAAGGCCGTAAGCACTGCCTCATTAGCCAACGGTTTCGATATTCAAACTCCAAACTTAATACCTATAGAGCCTGCATCTGTCCTTCCTAGATCACTTGGAAAGCTAGGTAGTGACTTCTTGTCATCAAACTCAGAGCTAAAAAGATATGTAAAAGCTTCTGAAATGCCAGCATATGAAGATGCTCGTAAAATAGCTAGTCGTAAACAGGGTGGATTAATCGGCTACACCTTAGGGCTACTTCGGTTAAGTAACGTAGCTATTTCAAAGGGTATTGCATCAGGAAAATTCGAACAAAACTTAACTTCTGTTATACGTCGATGTCCTGAAACTAACTCAACTCTTATATGGGGGACTGAAAGCGAATTGTCAATCAATGGAATTATGAAGGCGCTATCATCTCGATTGGGTAAAACGTTCGGAGATCAACGTTTTCAATCAATGCCAATTGAGGGCGGACACCATGCCATGGGTGATGACATATTTTTGCACACCGCTTTAGTCCATCAAGCACTAAACCAAACAGATTAGATCTTACTTACATAACTCATAGATCGGCTGAATTAGTGCATTCAAATAAATAAACAACCGAGATTTCAGTTGTTTATTTATCGTGCGTGCCCACCCGCGACGGGTAGTTTTGTTTTATTGTTTATTTTACACGTCGCGCATACGCACGAATACTATCGTTATACAGCTTATGGTTGCTATTTGTCAAGCATCTTTAGTAAATCCGGCTCGGTTAGAATTATAGTGCCTAGCTTTTTAGCCTTGGTTAACTTTGATGCGCCTACACCATCACCTGTCACTAGGTAGGTTGTATCTTTACCAACGCTAGATTGGAATATTCCTCCTTCGGCTCGTATTCTTTCTGCCATAATTTCTCTGCCCATAGATTTTAAGGTTCCAGTAATCACAAAGCTTTTACCAAGTAATTTTCCACTAACTTTTGTGGCTTTTTGGGGCGCTACCCCAAGGCTATTAAATTTTGCAATGAGATTTTGATTATTGTCGTCCGAAAACCAAGCAACGATAGATTCTGCTACTACAATACCGATACCATTTATCGACACAAGTTCATCAATACTTGCATTCAATAATTTGTCGAACTCAACAAAGTGATTTGCTAAATCAATAGCAGTCTGAACCCCCACATGCCGAATGCCTAGGCCATAAATAAATCGCGGTAAACTTGGGTTTTTCTTGGAATTTATGCCATCTATCAATTTTTGAGCAGAAACCTCAGCAAAACGTTCAAGTTTAACAACATCATCAATGGTCAGACCGTATAAATCTGCAACATCTTCAACCAGCTTATTTTTTACTAATAGTTCTACATTTTTTTCGCCCAGAGAATCAATATCCATGGCCGACTTGCTGGCAAAATGCTCAATTGATCGACTCAATATTATCTGCCCAGTTAGCCCTTTTGCTCGATAGACAACATCATTTTTAGGGCGTTCAAATTCTAACTCAGGATACTGTTGAGCTAGCTCCTTTTCAAAATCAAAAACATCACTATTTGTTGGGCGCAACTCAAGAATGACTCTCTCGACCTGTGGAATAATATCGCCAGCTTTGTATACTACTACCGTATCACCAACTCGAACATCTTTGCGCTTTATCTCGTCAGCATTATGTAAACTAGCGTGACGTACGGTTGTGCCGGCAACCAATACAGGATTGAATACGGCAACTGGAGTTGCGGCACCAGTCCTACCAATACTAATTACAATATCCTTAACAACTGTTGTTGCTTGTTCTGCGGGAAACTTATAGGCTACAGCACCTCTTGGATTTTTCCCAACAACACCAACTTTCTTATACTGCCGACGATTATTAAGCTTAATAACCAAGCCGTCAATTATATACGGCAAGTCATCACGAACTTTGTCCCACTTATCTACAAATTCCATAACATCATCTAAATCATCAAAAACTGTAGCTTCTTTACTGACATAGAACCCTAATTCTTCTAATATCTGATATGCTTGAATGTTCGTAGCTACTTGATCTGGGTCTTCTCGCAGTAAATCATATCCAACAAAATGCAGTGGTCTTTCAGCAACAAGTTTTGGGTCAAGTTGTCGTATAGTGCCGGCACTTAGATTTCTTGGATTTGCAAAAATTGGCAAACCTTTATTTTTGCGCTCTTGGTTGAGATTATCAAAATCTTCTTTAAACATCACAATTTCACCACGCACTTCGGTTCTGCCCCGCAGAAAGGCTTCACACCCTTTTTGTGCACGCAACGACAAAGGGACATTTTTTATTGTTCGTACATTTTGGGTTACATCTTCGCCAATCCGGGTATCACCACGAGTTATGGCTCGAACCAAAACACCATCTTCATAGACAATTGCACAGGCCAAACCGTCCTTTTTTGTATCACAAAAAAACTGGTGTTGTGTTTCAGGAAGCAATTTATCAACTCGCTTTACCCACGCCTCAACATCAGATTTTGAAAAAACATCATTCAGTGAAATCATTGGTTGACTGTGTTGAACTTTAACAAATTTATCAAGTGGCCTACCAGCAACCCTCTGAGTTGGACTATCTGCCGTGATTAGTTCTGGGTAATTTTGTTCAATTTGTTTTAATTCACGAATTAATCCATCATAAATACCATCGTCAACCGTTGGATTGTCAAGATTATAGTACTGGTGAGCATACTCTTTAAGAAGCTCTTTTAGTTGCTCAGATCTTTTTTTAGCATCGACTTTATTTTGGCCACTCATAGTAATGCCCTATATAGTTTATACACGCAACCTATCGATAGAGGTAAGATGATCGAGGAAAGAATCAACAATATCCATTCTGTGGCTACGGGAAAAATGATAATGCTTGCAAACATTACGCCAGCGTATATTAAACCGACCACTAGCAAGTACAACAGTAACTTTCTCATAATTACCCAACGCCTAAAAGCTACAACTTTTTTTGCACTTTTATAAGCGCTTATGGGAGTTTCGCCAGGTAAGGTTACGATAATCAACCCAAACATTGAGGCACTGACTAAATAGAACGTCAAAATCGACAACAAAATTGCCAATAGCGCCCACAAGAATGTCTCTATGCCCGTTACTGCGAGACCATTTATTTGAACCGAACTAAAAACCCCAACACCAATCATCATCGGCAACAACTGTAGACCAATCAGTATTAATGTTAGTATAAAAGGAATGATCGGTGTCATTCCTTCATAAAATGGTTGCTTTATCTTTAATTGAATTCTCTTTAGCTTGTGCTCATGTGTTTCGCGAAACAGCCAAATGAACGAAAGCATAAATACTACTGTGATAATTGTTTGATATAAGCTGGAAACTTCGGTTGATCCATTTGAGCCTGAACTAACAACAACGCCTAAAAGCACAGCATTCAGCGTTGCGCCACTTGCCACAGAACTTTCTTTCAATTCTTGTTTTAAGGCTGGAATGTCTAAAGCAGAAGACAGACTCTTAACAAGTACTAGGTTCAAAACGATGTATATTAATATTACCCCTACAAACACTTTTCTATATCGCCACATATGCAGGCACGTGTCAAAAATCAATTTCCTAACTGAAGGCAGGTCTTTAGAGATTGGGGGCTTTATCTTCGTTCTTAGACGAAAGGGTTTATATTGTGGTTTTTTTCGTCTTCTTGTTGGACTCATTAAACTGCATCCTCCATGTTGTTCAGCCGCTTTATACGCTCCTCAATGGGTGGATGCGTACTGAACAAACCACTCAGGCTACCTTTTTTTAGTGGATTTGCAAAAAAAAGATGAGCAGTTGAGCTATTTTGTTTTTTCATAATCCCACCATCAGATCCAATTTTTTTGAGTGCACTGGCTAGTCCTTGAGGATACCTGGTTGTTAACGCACCTGTTGCATCGGCCAAGTACTCTCGTTTGCGAGAAACCGCTAACTGTATCAACCCAGCCACCAGTGGCGCCAGCAATGCACCAATAAGCCCAAACAAAATAGTAAATTGATTATCTTCATCATCGGCAAACCAACTCAATCTCAGTATTATGTCTGACATGATGCCGATGACTGCTACAAGCGCAAAAGCTACCAACGATACGCGAATATCATAGTTCTTTACATGCCCCATTTCATGCGCCATCACGCCTTCTAGCTCCGCATCATTCAAAACTTCTAACAATCCCGTGGTTACAGCCACAGATGCAGAATTTGGATTATGTCCAGTCGCAAAAGCATTCAGTGCAGGATCGTTAATGACATAGACTTTAGGCATCGGTAAGCCTTCTGTTATCGCAAGGTTTTCAACAATTCTATAGACTCTTGGGTTATCTTTTTTTGAAATTGGTTTTGCTCCATTGATACTCAACATCATCTTGGAACTAGAATAATAACTCACCAGTACATACACTAATGCCCCTATCACAACATAATATGTCACATATTGATCTAACTGAAGCAAGCTAGTTATTGCCCAGGCCAACCCAGAAATCAACACAATAAAGAAAAACATCATAAATACGGTTTTTCGTTTATTTGCAGAAATCTCACTATACATAGAAACTATTATACCTATTTTAGTTTTTGAAGTCACAAAATGAAGAACCTAAAAAAACAAACTATCTAGCTAAACAACTCTTTTCGTATAACAATACAAGTACTACAAGCCAAACCTATTCTGTTAAATTTTGTTCAGCCAAATAGGCAAAATTCCTAAGTCTTTAACTAAAGTTTTACTTGGACTGGTTCTTCTATAGATTTACGATCTTCAACTTCAAAAAACTCACGAGCACTAAACCCTAGCATTCCAGCGAAAATGTTTGTCGGGAAAACTTGAATTTTAGTATTCAAATCTCGCACGGCTCCATTGTAAAACCGTCGAGACGCCTGAATTTTATCCTCTGTGTCAACAAGCTCTTCTTGTAATTGTTTGTAATTTTCATTCGCCTTTAGGTCTGGGTATGCTTCTGCTACGGCAAACAAACTCTTCAGCGCACCCTCAAACATGTTATCAGCATGTGCGGTATCTTTAACCCCTTTAGCATCCATGATAGCAGTGCGAGCTTTGGTTACTTCTTCAAATACACTCTTCTCATGTTTTGCATATCCCTTAACGGTTTCAACAAGGTTTGGGATTAAATCAGTTCGTCTTTTGAGCTGAACGGTAATATCACTCCAGGCTTCGTCAACTCGAACCTTTGATCTAACTAAACCATTATAAATAAGTGCAACCACTATGCCGATAACTACTATTACGCCAATTATTATTAACACCATCATCTGATTCCTTTATTTATCATAAATATATTGTATCACGCTGTTAATAGTTTGTTGCAACCATTATAGATAATCTAGCTTATGGTTTATACTATTTATAGGATCACTAAAAATGAAAAAAACCATAAAATTTACCTGTGTTGTTTTTCTGTTATTAGCACTATCTTTTGTGGTCTTTTTAAAAACAAAAGATCATAGCCCACCACCTCAAACACCAACCGCTACTCCCATAAACACAACATCTCAACCAACAACAGGTAGCTCAACTAATTCTGAACAAAACAATCCAGCAACTGTAACACATACAAATACACCCAAACCCAAACTTATCGCAACATCCACAACGCTCAGAAGTAACCCAAATGCCCCACAAATACCTTACTATTTAATGAGTGACGCAAACGACCCATACTACGGTTCTAATTGGGCGCTATCAAAAATACAAGTCAACAGAGCTTGGGATCTATCGATTGGCGACAACACGAAGACTGTGGCCGTAATTGACTCTGGATTTGAACTTAATCACGAAGATTTAGTAAATCGCTGGCGCTCCAATCTCGGTGAATCGGGTCAAACTCAAGATGGTGACAACTGCTGGACTGGCTCCGCGCAGGACAAATCAACCAATAATTGTGACGATGATAACAATGGGTATATCGACGATTATCGTGGATACGATTTTATTAATAATGATAACAGTCCTCAAGCTGGAACAACCAATACATCTGGAGATGCAGTACATCACGGCACAATGGTTGCAGGTGTAATCGGCGCAACTACAAACAATAACATCGGCAACAGTGGTATCGATCAAAATGTTAAAATTCTTCCGTTACAAATCTTCAGTGACGATGGTGAAGCTTATACAAACAGCGTTGTTTCGGCCATTGACTATGCCACAGATATGCATGTTAATGTTATTAATCTTAGCCTAGGTTCTGATCAATTTGACCAAACACTACTAAGTGCCATCCAGAGAGCAATTAGCAATAATATCACTGTGGTTGGTGCGAGCGGTAATTGCGCAATGAATAATCAAACTTTTTGTAATGCACTTTCTGCACCAGGAAGGATGACCTATCCAGCCCTTTACCCAGAGGTGATTGCAGTTGGCTCGTCCACTAATACAGATCAACGCGCTGATTATTCAGGCTATGGCCCTCAATTAGATGTCATTGCCCCTGGTAGTTCTGTAGGACCTTTGCCTGTATACAACAATGGATCCACAAATTCCTACGCTTCAGGTAGTGGTACGTCATTTTCGGCGCCACTAGTGAGTGGATTGGTGTCAATATTAGTCGCCCAAAATCCCGGCCTTACACCAAAACAAGTAGAGTCAATTCTAACCGAAAGTGCTGATACAGTTCCGTTAATGTTTAATACCAATAAAACTGATGAGTACGGGTTTGGTAGAATAAATGCACACAAAGCTACCCTTTTAAACTTAGCCTTAATGCAGGACAATCTTTTGGGTGATCAAATAGATTCACCAAACCAGCCTGCCGTTGGCCATATTTGGCGATCAGCTTCTGGTAGTCTAGGTAGCGACGAAATCATACTGATAGGTTGTCGGATTTTTGCTACTCAATCTTGTGGTGCTACAATTCAAAATAATGGAACATACTGGCTTAGACCCAAAAGCTATCTAACTAGAGGCGGAACACAATATATATTTGCCCCAAGCAATAGTGCGCCCAATGGAACCTGGCAAGTTAGTGTGCATAATGATCAATACGCAAACTACGTAACAAGTGTTACAAAATAATAGCTGATAATACAGAATACATCGATCTTCATAGACAACCCTAAAAGGCGTAGCTAAGGCTACCTTAAAATTATGCCCCAAGAACATTTGGCTTGCGCTCCGCGAAGTCAAAGAAAAAACGGTGCTTTCGCGCCACAATTCAAATTTTAGTTCTTTTATGGTACCCCCGGTAGGACTCGAACCTACGACCTAAACGTTAGAACCGTCTTGCTCTAATCCACTGAGCTACGGGGGCTTATCGCAATAATTGTAACATAAATAAATATGGATATAACCGCTAAACTTGGTTATAATCCAAAATATGCCGTATAAGGACTCAGAAAAACAGAGAGCATACAGTAAGCTTCATTATCTTACGAACAAAAAGAAGTATATTCAAAGCAATAAAAAGCGCAGAGATGAACTCAAAGACTATATTCGGCAAATGAAACAGACTACGCCATGCACAGATTGTGGCATCAACTACCCTTACTACGTGATGGATTTCGATCACATAAAAGACAAGGAAGCATTAATAAATAAGTTTATTACTAATAACAATCGTACTGGCTTAAAGAATGAGTTAGCAAAGTGTGAAGTTGTGTGCTCAAATTGTCATCGCCAGCGTAGCTACGCCAGATCTATGCAGTCCGAAGACGTTAGGTTATGAGTTTTTGGCTATGTCATGAGCTATTTTTCATAAAACTAATGTACGACAATCTGTGTCGCACGTGTTTCCGACACAACTCGCCGCCATATTAATTAAGTTTCTCTTCGGTGAGTTTTTACGTCCAGGCTAGAACCCATTTTAGTACCAATTTGGTGGGCGAGGAGAGACTCGAACTCTCAAGGCTTATTCAGCCAACGGATTTTAAGTCCGTCGCGTATACCAATTCCGCCACTCGCCCATTAGCAAAAGACCTTCGCGTCAAGTGCATTTCATTATTATAACATCTGATATACTAAAAATGTGAAACAAATCTTGATAATTCACGGAGGCAACAGCTTCTCTACTTACAGCGCTTATCTGAAATATTTGAAACAGCACAAACTTGACTATGCTAATCTAATTTATAATCAAAACTGGCGAAGCTGGATAGCAGGCGAACTTCCTACCTACGACGTTTTAACTCCGACAATGCCGAATTCAGCAAATGCAAAATTCTTAGAATGGTCTACTTACTTCGAAAAGATGCTAAGTTTGCTATCGTCAGATTTTCAACTAGTTGGTCACAGTTTAGGCGGAATGTTCCTAGTAAAATATCTACAGAAGAATCCGCTAAAAAATAAAGCCAAACGTATTATACTCATAGCTCCTGGTTATAACGACGAATCAAAAGAAGAAATGGGTAGTTTTAAAATTAAATCAGCTAAAAAGATTATTAAAAGTAGCGATAACATACATCTTTTTCACAGCAAAAACGACCCTATAGTACCCATTTAATGAGATTGCTAAATTCCAAGCAGATATCCCTAGCGCAACTGCTCATATATTTAATGACAAATATCATTTTTGGGACCCAACATTCCCCGAACTACTAAAAGTCTTAACGACATAATTTGGAGGCGCGTACGGGTAACGCTCCCGTCTAACAGGTTTTGCAGACCTGTACCTAACTTCTCGGCCAACGCGCCAAAATACCAGAGAGCTACCATGGTATTTTATCAGATAGACAGGCTGGCTAGAAATATCTTTTTGGTAATTTTGCAATTATTGTGCCGTCGTTCTTGCACAAGTCTTCAACTCCGAAAATCTGTGAATTAATACCAAACGGCCTCAACGCACAGGTGCCCATACTTCGATATCCACGATTCCAGTCTGTCCTTGACACGTCAACCACTTCAGCAACTGGACGAATAGTCCCGTCGTTAAAGTTCGATAATATAACTAACCCGATTGACGAATTAATTCTTCGACTCTCTTTATCAACAGCAGATTTATCTGCAGGAAAAACACGCAACTCGTCTCCGTCTAAATACCCTTTTACTAAATCATACGCACCAAACCCGTCGCCTGGCAACACCAATGACCCAGCTTGATCCGGAATAAGCCCATTGCGAACCATCATTCCAGCAAACTGCGGGTTATGAGGATCCAAAGAATGTATGTCTAATTTGCCAGACTCTACAGCTGGGAAAGCCGGAAAATACAGTGATTCGGCCTGTGATGAATCAGGTATATACTCAATATTTTCAAATTGATTTGGGTCTAGATTTTTGCTCATAGTCTCCTTATTTTATTCAAAACAAACGTCTATATTAGCATAATAATTAATAAATTACTAGTCTAATCTGAGTATGAGCTTATTTCTCCTGTTCTCTACCCTACAAACTTCTTCTGTCTTTTGAATTTCTTAAGGATAGCTAGGGTACTAGTAGCTAAGACTAATAGGCTACCTACTAGGGCTACAGCAATAGTGTTTTGTCCGGTATTGGCTAGTTTGTCATTGCTGGTTATGGTTGTAGCTTGTCCTTCAGTTACTACTACACTGTATGGCCCTAAGGTTTCCGTGGAACTATCTGGTTTAGTGATTTGTATGGTTACAGTATGAGTACCGGGTGCTAGATCACTAGGTAGAGTACAGCTCCAGTTACCAGAACTATCTGCTGTAGCAGTACAGACTACTGGGTCTGAGTGTACAGTTACTGAGACAGTAGAGTTAGGTGTAGTTGTTCCAGAGAAGGTTGGACGTTTAGGGATAGTAGGGTTACCAGTTAGTGATATAGTACCAGAGCCATTAGGATTGTTGATGACTGCTGAGCTACCTGATTCAGGATCTGGGTCTGGATTAGACATTGCTAGTTCGTAGGCTCCTGCATCAAAGGCTCCGCCTTGAGGGCGAGTTACTCCTCTAGCATCTGTTGTCATACCAGATACAGTTGTACCAGCATTAATAGCTGGGGAACCTTCAGATAGTGCTAGGGTTGGTACTGATCCGCCATTGTCTGTTAGGACTCCAAGGAAGGAAGCTAGGTTAGTTTGGCTGTGTTTGTCAGAAGGCTGAGTTAGATAGCTACTGAAGCTATTGTCACTTGAGACGTTACCGCCGTTGCTGGTGGTGTTGAAGGTGCCAGAGCCACCAGAACCTGAACCGGCATATCTATAATAGTTCACTGTATTGGCAGTACCATCACCTACCGCGTAAAGGTCGTTCTGCGCGGTGTGGGTGATGGTGCTATCTCCTTCCGCGACATCAAGAATAGCCGTTGCTGGATATGATCCAGTAACAGTATTAGTTATATTACTGAAAGTATTGTTAGTGGTAGTGTAGTTAACTTGAGTGCCAGTACTATTATCAGGGGCAGCGGCAATACCACTAGCTACCGTATAGAATTGATTTCCATCACCATGCAAATCTGTAAAAGTAGAGTTTTTGATGGTAGCATTTAGCGTAAATCCTGAGCCAGCATGAAGCATAAGGCCTGCTGGCCCAGACGCAAAGGTCGTGCGATCGATATCTACACTTGAATTTGATTCATTTGAAGTAGCAACAACTAATGGCATTCCAGATCCAGTCATAGCGCCATCATGAAAATAGCTGTCGCGAATAGTTAGATTGCTATCAGCAGAATATACACTCGCCATACCTAGGCCTTCATTATCTACTTCTATATTATCTATTGTTGTTGATACAGTCTGGTAGGATTGTATTCCTATAATATTACTGCTACCAAGGGTCATACTAAAATCACTTAGTTCAAAAGAAGCTGTGCCACTACCACCTAAATTAAGTGTAAGTTTATCAATGACTGACACTCCTCTGCCTTGACCAATGATCTTTGCTGATTTGCTTAGCATAAGACCCGAACCAGATAGTGAACCATCAATAGTTCCAACTGGTAAGTTGATGGTATCGTCTGTGCCGTAGGCTCCGGTTTCTATACAGTCTGCATTTGTTCTGGTGCCGTCGTTGATGTTAGTAATGGCTTCTTCTAGCTGACAGATGGAGTCAGCATTTGTCGCGCTAGACCCAGTAGCTACGTTAAAGGTAGCAGCATCAGCTGACTTAGGGCTAAAGATTAGTACTGTAGCTAGTAAAAATAGAGCAAAGCCTAGTTCTTTAGCTAGGGGTATAATGCTTGCTCTATTGTTTGTATTGTTACTATTAGTATATCTAGTATGATAACGATTGTTTTTGACCATTTGTTTTATTCTCCTTGTTTGTATGTATGTCTATTAATGTGTTTATTTAAATTCTTATTTAGTAATTATCCTTTTTGTTATTAACTTATTCTTATGTATATAGATTATCTTTAGCTTATGGCTAGAGATAATTAATAAGAATTTAAATAAAAAAGAAGTTATATAAGTACTAACAAGAACTTTTAACTTATTAGATAGATCTTATCTTTAGTTTTATATTGATGTTTCCACGTCAACTACTTGTTAAATTACGCTAATGGTTTTATGGTAGCGAAACGTGCGACAATAAGCAATAGTTCGGAAAAGTGTTATTTACAACAGATGATTTACGACTCCTTAAAATTTCTCGAGTTTCGTTTTGCGAAGTAACTGGGCGTTGAATGCTACGACTATTGTTGATAGCGACATCAATACTGCACCGACGGCTGGTGATAATGTTACACCCAAGCCATAAAACACACCTGATGCCAAAGGCAAAGCAAGTACGTTATATCCAGTTGCCCAAACTAAATTTTGTACCATCTTTTTATGGGTTTGTTGAGACAATTCAATAGCCTTAGCCACATCTAAAGGATTGCTATTTACCAAAATAATATCTGCTGATTGGATAGCCACATCCGTACCCGCCCCAATTGCTATCCCAATATCCGCAGTGGCTAACGCTGGGGCATCGTTAATTCCATCACCAACAAACGCCACTTTGGTTCCACTAGATTGTAAATTCTGAATATTTTTAGCCTTTTCTTTGGGTTTTACTTCTGCAATATATTCATCCACCTTAAGGTCTTTTGCTACATGGTCGGCTACAACTTGACTATCCCCTGTAATCATAGCTATCTTTATCCCTCGCTGATGAAGTAGATTAATTGCCTGCCTAGATTGCTCGCGAATTGCATCTGCCAAAGTTATGGCACCTAGCACAAGTTTATTTTTGTTCAATAAATACACTGCTGTCTGACCTTGTAAAAGATATCGATCAACCCCTTTTTTAACATCCGAAGGTAGAGCTATATTTTCATCTAATAAATATCGCCCGCTCACCACTTTGTAGGATTTCTTTTGCAACACCCCTTGTACACCAACTCCTGGCAGAGCCAAGAAATTGGTTACTTTATGCAACTTAACTTGACGTTTTTTGGCCTCGTTAACCAATGCTCGACCAATAATGTGCTCGCTGTTATGTTCTAAACTAGCAATTAACTGCAGAATATCTTCTTCTGTGTAACCTCTGCCTTGCACGATGCTAGTAACTTCATGTTCGCCTTTTGTTAGGGTGCCGGTTTTATCGAATACCACCCAATCTATCTTCCTTGCTGTTTCAAAAGCAATGCGCTTTCTTATTAACAACCCGTTTTTGACTGCCAAAGCCGAAGAAATTGATACAACCAACGGAATAGCTAACCCAAGTGCGTGAGGACAAGCAATAATCAAAACGGTTACCGCTCTTTCTAACGCAAAGGTTACGTCTTGAGCTATAAGCCAATAAAAAAAGGTTAACGTACTGGCAAAAATAGCTATTATCGTAAGGTAAAAGGCCGCTTTGTCCGCCAACACCTGAACCTGAGACTTAGAATTTTGAGCTTCTGCTACTAACTGCATAATTCCGGCCAAAGCAGTATCCCCTCCCAAAGCCGTCACCTCTACGGTCAGCGAACCATCTTGATTTGTAGTTCCTGCAATCACTGTTTGATCTTTGGTTTTAAGAACCGGTTTGCTTTCTCCAGAAATAGCAGACTCATCAACAGAAGACTGCCCCTCAATAACACGTCCATCAACAGGGATATTTGTGCCGGGCTTTACCAAAATATTATCTCCAATTGTAAGGCTAGCGACTTTTACTATTTGAGTTCTGCCTCGCACTATTTTTTCTGCTTCATCTGGCAATAATTTAGCTATAGAATCGAGTGAATCTTGCGCCCTTGCAACTGAGGCCATTTCTAGCCAATGACCGAGTAGCATTATTGTTATTAGAGTAGCTAACTCCCAAAAGAACCCCTCTTTATTCATAAACAACTGAGCTACCACACTATAAAAATAAGAAACCAATATTGCCAAACTAACCAAAGTCATCATGCCTGGTGCTCTGTTCTTTAGCTCAATAACAGCACTCTTAATAAAAACCATCCCACCATAGAAGAATATAATTGTACTAAACACCAAAGGAACGTAAGTAGATCCAGTAAACTCAGGCGCCGTAAACCCAAACCACATTTGAATCATTGGCGTATACAAAAGCACTGGCAGTGTTAATAACACCGAAATCCAAAATTTATCCTTGAACATCGCTACTGAATGACCAGCATGCTTATCGTGATTATAATGGCTATTTGGTTCTGAGCCAAGGTTGTGACAAGAATGATTATCGTGCTTGGTGTTGTTCTGGTGATCATGATGGTGGTTCATTACAGTTATTTCCCGCGAATATTGTTAAGTTCATAAAGCAACAAAAGTTCATCTATTGCAGTTTCTTGTTCTTTTTCAGAAGTTGATTGAAGCCCACTTTTAATATGAGTACGGACATGATTTTCAAGTACAAGTTTATTTAGTGATGCGAGTGATTTTTGGATAGCCAAATTCTGAGTTAATATATCCATGCAATACTCATCATTCTCAATCATTTTTTGCAGACCCTTAATTTGACCTTCTATTATCTTCGACCGATGTAATGCGCGTTGTTTTAAATCTTTAATCATAACTCTATGATATACCCCCTGGGGGTATCATGCAAGCATGTCGTTGGGCTCCAAAAAGAGAGTCCAAATACTGGAGTAGTACCCCGTCTATCGTAATGAAAACTGCTATTCGGTTACCGCCTTGAGGATTAGATGAGCTTCACACCGGTTTTGGCGACAAGCTGTTCTATCCACTGTTCTAAGCGTTCTATTTTGTGGAAACATAGTTGATGCATTTCAAACATCATCAATTAAGGCAGTCAACGACCAAAAGCTCAAAAATCTTGTTAACTTGTTTAATTTATCAGGCGACTTGCTCTTCGAATGATCTTGTTCCATCAATCACTATATCTGCGGTTTCCAATGGTTTGACCTTATTGAAGTGAGCGTCTTCCTGTGGCTGCCATACTTCTTTCCAAGAACGATAGCCTTGTTCAAGTGGCATCTCATCACGCTCCTGGCCTCTCTGTAGTGCAAGTTTAGCTGGTGTTTCAACCCAAATCTTAAAATCGAAATTTAGGTTGAAGGCAAAACTGCCACTTCTTTCAACAATAATTCCTGCTGTTATCTTTAGGTTTTTATCAGACATTGGCTCTTTGTCGCCCCACCGATATGGATGATAAATAAACTCAGATTTTTCTTCTCGCAATTGTGATAACACTTCCTTCTCAAAACGCTCATCATTAAATGAGCCGAATGCGATTGTATTATCGTCAGGCTCAAAGTACTCATCACCATTCAATACACTAAAATCGGGCAGAAGTGTTTCTATATATTCGGTTAGCGTAGTCTTACTGGCACCACCACGACCATCAATAGCAACAATATAAAACTTCCCGTTTTTTGGCGGTTTCTTATATATCACTTGTTTTAGTTGCATCATTATCTAATGATAACAAAAAAGACCCGAAATGAGTCTGAATGTTCAAACTAGACTGTTACAAAATCTTTTTGTTCTGATTTAGTGCAACATAGTTGACACACTTCAAACGTCAGCTACATTTGCTCAAGAGGACTATAAGCTCAAACACTGAGCCGAATAATCCCGATTAGACGACAACTTAGCATATGACCATTAAAGAGTCTCAAACCATTGAACAGCTATGCCTATTATTATGCCCAAGTACAGGGCGGGGTCACTCTTTATCCTGCCATTCTACACTCCGCCGTCTATATACCTAATTTATGAGAACAGTTTCGCCAAGCATTTTCAGGCAGGCTTTTTGTACCAGTCGTTGATAATCTGTTCAGCTATGGTTTGGTAGTTGTGTTGAGTAGTGTTGAATACTTTATAAGCGAGCTTAGTCTGACTAAGTAGTTGAAGCTGACTACTCTGTTGAGCGACATAATACTCGGCAATTTCATCAAAAGTCTTGCCCTTAGTAAGTACATAATCGCCCCACGTCCTATCACGATGTTCAGTAGCAAGTCTGACCCGTTCGGCAATTGCACTCTCATCTACCCGCAAATATGCCACAAGCGTATCTTGTTTTGACAGTAAATCATCAATTTCAGCGTATTCAACTAAGCTTGCTTTTGCTCGATATGCCTGCGTGTAGTGTAGCCTATCAAATATCACAAGGTCAGCATCAGCTTTGACAGCATCGTCTATGAGCGATTTGAAAAACTCAACGTGCAGCTCGTCTGTTTTTTCCATAATTGGAATATGGGTAGCTGGTTCACCGAATATGAGTAGCCTTTTCTCGCCTAGCAGCTCGGTCAATTTCTTTATTAGACTGGATTTGCCGCTTGTCGCTATTCCCTCAATAATAAGCATCTTCATTATATATATCTTAACAAAAATGAGCCTCGCACGACTCATTTGTTAGAAACAATACTGCTTGAAAATCATTTGAGTCTGATTGGTGCGGGTGACGAGACTCAAACTCGTGGCCTCTTCCTTGGCAAGGAAGCGCTCTATCAACTGAGCTACACCCGCATATTGACATATATTATACCAGATTTGGTGACTCCTCCCAGGGCGACCTTGCGGTCCATTTCCTCACATGC
The DNA here is from genome assembly GCA_023898625.1 of Candidatus Nomurabacteria bacterium. Lineage (NCBI taxonomy): Bacteria > Candidatus Nomuraibacteriota > Candidatus Nomurabacteria bacterium. Next base: position 661,294 of record CP060231.1, on the reverse strand, counting down.
TCGATGCAAGAATCTGCGCGTGCTCGTCATGACCGAACTGTCTTCTCTGCAGATCCCAGTTCTCGTCTGGGTATCTCCAAAAAATCATATAGATTTTGGTGGCTCCTCCCAGGGCGACCTTGCGGTCCATTTCATCACATGCTCGATGCAAGCATCTGCGCGTGTTCGTCATGACCGAACTGTCTGCTCCGCAGATCCCAGTTCTCGTCTGGGTATCTCCAAAAAATCATATAGATTTTGGTGGCTCCTCCCAGACTCGAACTGGGGACACAAGGCTCTTCAGGCCTCTGCTCTACCAACTGAGCTAAAGAGCCACATGATAGTTTAATCATCACTGAAAGGTGCTTAATGTGGTGGGCGCTGAGGGACTCGAACCCCCGACCCCTTCGGTGTAAACGAAGTGCTCTAGCCAGCTGAGCTAAGCGCCCACATCTCCGAACGATTATACCAGAAAATGATTATATTGGTAGTATTTAATGCTCTGTCATGCACAACTAGTTATCTGTGATATATAACACAATATTTTTACAATCAAGATAACGTCTGATATAAATCAGACATGAGGAACTTTGAGGCTCTTGATCCTATAGCAAATAAAATTATAGTAGTTATTGATGCAAAATCAGACATCCAAAATCTGGGCAAAATTGCAAGCGACATTGGCAAAGAAACACGCGCCTTCAAGTTAGGCTTAGAACTAATGCAATTTGATAGACCTTGGTCAATTCATAGAATGCTACGAGATCACGACATAGAAACCTGGCTAGATACAAATTATGTCTTGGATTCTGATCAAATACCTCAGGTTGCAAATAGCGTATTTAGTCGAGGTGTCAAAAAGTTGAGCGTTTCCGCCCTTTCTGGTCATCAATCCTTAATTTCTGCGGTTAATGCCACGGATCATGACTCGAGTATATTTATACCAATGCCAAATTATCATGATGATTTGATTGTTCCCTTCCTAGAAGAGGTTATTATGGCCAATGAATATCTTCCTCATCGCAAGCAAATAACAGATATTATGTGCAATGTTGGAATGATAGAACGAGTCAAGAATATAGGCAACTTTACCGTGATAGCCACTGGTATCAGATACAACAACCAACCCATTGATCAACACCCAACAACCATGTCACCAAAGGAGGCTATCGATCATGGAGCCGACATTCTCGCCATCGGCAGATTATTAACAAAATACTCTAACTATGAGTATAACTACAAAACTACATTAGAAAAAGTAAAGACAGATATTGAGCAATTATTCTAGAAACCTTTTGATTGGTGTGCGAGAGAGGACTTGAACCTCCATAGGATTGCTCCCACTAGCCCCTCAAGCTAGCGCGTCTACCGATTCCGCCACTCGCACATACAAACTCAAATGAGGATAAATTTCATTATATCAAAATAACTACTTTAACGTTATGATCTAGGTAAATGGTCAAACAAATGGTTTAGGGAATATTCATCGCGCAATAACGGTTTAATATCCTCTATAGATACATCAATCTTGACACCCGGGTTAAGGGTATTGTATGGGTCAAAAATTGCCTTAATCTTTCTAAACAACTCATACACCTGTTGCCCATAAAGCTTTGGTAAATATGGAGCCCTAAGACGTCCATCGCCATGCTCTCCGCTTGTACTACCGCCTAAATCAATTACAAGATTGTAGTAATCGTCGATAATCCTAAACACTTTCTGGCGATCGCCAATTTGGCTCAAGTCCAAAAAGGGTTGCATATGTAAATTAGCATCGCCCGCATGACCCCACAATGCTATTTTTAGTTTGTGCTTTTCAAATATTTTGTAAACTCCGTCGATATATTCTGAAAATTTAGCAATTGGAACTATGCCATCTTCTACAATTGGCAAAGCTTTTTTATGGTCGTAATTATGAGAAATAGCTGTTGCAACACTGTGGCGTATCTTCCACAACTTTTCTCTTTCATCAGGTTCGGTTTCTAATTGATACTCTGCATGATATTTGTTTAGAATCTTTATAGCCCTTTTGGCAGACTTCTTTCGAGCCCGTTCATTGTGAGTATCAAATTCAATCAGCAAAACTATTTTATGGAATGGCTTATTTACTATTCCTTTTAGCTGGTTTGGATAATTTTCATCAAGAAAATTAAGCAAATTTTGATCAATCATTTCTATTGCACTGGGCTTCTCTGATTGCTTCATCAAATCAATTACGGAATTCTTAGCAGAGTTGATATCTTCAAAAAATCCAGCTATCAGCGAAGTATGTGGATTATATGGGGCTGTTTTTAAGGTAGCCTCACTCACTATACCTAACGTTCCCTGTGACCCAACTATCAAAGGGGTTAAATCAAAAGATCCCTTATGCTTTACGCTAGCAATGTCATACCCAGCAGAGTTTTTTGATACATTTATATTAATCTGTTTAATGATTTCTTTGTTTTCTTCTATTAACTTGTCTAGATTACGGTAAATTTCTCCTTCAAAACTCGATAAACCCATTTTTTTGTTAAGTTCTCTTTTAGAAAGACGCCTTGTTTCGATGACCTCGCCATTAGCTAAAACTACACGCATGCTTCTAACGTAATCACGCGTTGTTCCATATTTAACAGACTTTTCGCCAGACGCATTGTTGGCAATTGCTCCACCAATAGTTGAGTAATCTAGGGAAGATGGATATGGTGGCAAGAATCGTCCGTGAGTATACAAAGTTTGTTGCAATCTTCCGTAATTAATGCCAGTCTCAACAGTAACATCACCACTCTTGCCATCATATTCTAAGATCCTGTTCATGTGTGCGGGGAATACCAGCATAATGCCATTACCGATGGCTGCACCAGATTGATCACTCCCCTTTCCGCGAGCCGTAACCGGAATAACTCGACCTCGCTCGGCTAACTGCCACGTAAATCGTGATACCTTTCGAATATCGTTTTCGTTACGTGGATATGCAACCACCGTTGGCGTCAATGTAAATACGCTTGCATCCGTAGAGAAGTGTCGTCGCACATCCCCAGATGACAAAACTTCACCAACAAGGTGCTGTTGCAAATAGTGAGCAATCTTATTCATTTATCCCTATCCTTGTTTTTATTCAATAAGAATATAATACCACAAGCACCTTACTAATAAATATTAGTTTTTACTGAATTGTGACTTTTTCTGTCCTAACACGCCAGTTTTGCACATTCCAAAATCTATCAACAGCTGTGTTTAATACCCTGTTATCAAACCCATAAACTACACCTCTAGATATATACAAGAATCTTGGTTGATACAAGGCGATTGCTGGAGCCTCATCACGCCATGCCGTCAGAAACGAACGGTACTTCACAGCTCGCAGGTTTGGATCAGTTCGCGTACGGCCAGCATCTAGCGCACTATCTGCTAGAGCCGATTTAAACTCAGAAAAATTCAACCGTGAAGAAGAGCGAACGTCTGCCTGAGAGCTATGCCAATATGCGTAGACATCTGGATCGTTACCTACAGAAATACCGTAAAGCAAAGAGTCGTAATTATGTGAAGCGATTGTAGACTGTAAATCAGTATCACTCTCTAAATCAACTTTTACATCGGCTCCAACCTCACGCCACTGTCTTTGAAGTATTTGTGAGGTATAAGCATATTCGCTATTGTTTTGGGAACTAAGACTAAACGATAACTTTTTCCCGGATTTTTCGCGAACTCCTTCTTGATTTTTTACCCAACCATTCTGATCAAGAATCGCATTGGCCTCTTCTAAATTGTACCCAAATTGTGTAACATCCTTCGCAAAACCTAAATGAGAGTGCAATAACGGACCTTCAGATGGCTTAACTGGATAGCCTAAGCCATTAAGTATCTCGGCTCTGTTTGTGGCTTTCGTTAGAGCCTGTCGAACAGCCTTATCACCCAACACATCATTGCTTGATTTGAAAAATACCATAACCTGAGCATCTAATGGAATACTATTTTCTTTAACAACTGCATCTTTATCAATATTATCTGGCATTTTGTCAATGCCAACCATGGCATCTACTTGCTGATCATTAAACCGCTTCACAAGAAGATCTTTATTATTCACAGCTTTTACTATAAATTTATCTAGGTCAGGCTCACCTCCGTAGTATTCAAGATTGGCGCTCAGTCCAATTTGCTCTTCTCTTTCCTCTGGAGTTTGTCCGCTAATCTGAATGCTATCCCACTTAAATGGACCACTGCCAATCGGTGAGGTTACGTTAAATGCGTCTGTACGAAGTTGAGATGGATGAACTTTTTCTAATTTGTGTTTGGGTATAATCCCATTTGTTAGTAAATTCTTAAATGAAGCTAAAGCATGCGGTAACGTAAAACGCACTGTTCTATCATCGACTTTCTCGATTTTCACGCTCTTCCAGTTACTCTGAAGAGGAGATTTAGCATCTGGGTTTTGAATTAATTGATAGGTGAACACGACGTCATCTGCGGTGACTGGCTTACCATCGTGCCAATAAATATTGTCTTTTAGCTTAGCGGTAAATACGGTCGCCCTTTCATCGGAGGTAACTTCACTAGCTAGATCACCAATCAACTGATCGTGTCCATTATATTGCATCAATCCAGAAAAGATTAATCGCGAAACAGAGCTATCTACGGAGCTAGTAGCGTACAGTGGGTTTGCGGTTGTAAAATGACCAACTATCCCTTCTGTAAATATACCGCCTTCTGCTGACTGTACTGTTTGATAATATGGCGATAGGGCGCGTACCTGAAACACTAGACCAACTCCTAGCAAGAAGATTAATAATACCCATCCTGTAACGAAACGACGTACATTAGATAATCTTGGTAGGCGCCCGAAGAAATATTTATCAACACCTTGTTCGGCTTGAATCGAAAAGTTTTCAACCTGACGCTGACTCCTCTTGAAGCGCCTTCGCCAGCGTAACTTAGTATATCGATCAACCATAGATTACTAGGCAATAACTCCTGCAATTATTGACGAGGCAAATATAAAAGCCATCACAATAGTAATCTGAAATATGGTCTTATCTGTTCCACGACGAACAGTGTTGACCTCTGTACCACCACCAAAACCAGCACCCAATGATGCACCCCTGGTTTGAATCAATATCAGGATGGTCATTAATACAGCTGAAATGATTGTTATATAGTTGTAAATAGTCATTTTTCCTCCACGACTGCGCTTACTAAATAATTAACTAGCCCTATTATCATACCAGCAAACATCGCACTCCAAAAATTTGCAACCTCTAATGACCCATAAATCTTGCTTACCAAAACAACCATCAATCCGTTAATAACAACCATAAACAAGCCTAGAGTGAATAACAATGCCGGCAGAGAAAGCATTACTACCACTGGTTTTATAACCATATTCACAAGCGCTAAGACCAAACCAGCTACAATCACTACGCTCAATTTATCTTGATACGATATATTATCACCAAGCAGGCTAGCAGATATCCATAACCCAAGTGTGCAAACACCCCATCTAATCATAAATCTAATAATTGGGTTTTTCATGCTTATGCCTATTTTACTTCGACCGGACTACGATGGCAAGTCAGCGCTCAGATTCTTTGCACCATTTTTTGTTATTAATATATCATCTTCGATGCGTACACCAATGCCATACTCTGGAATATAGATTCCGGGCTCTACGGTTATTACATTACCTTCTGCAAGTGGCTGTGAATAATCGGCGACATCATGGACATCCAACCCAAGATGATGTGAAACGGCATGAGGATAAAACTTTCGGATTTGCGCAGGCTCTTGCTTAGTTATTAATTTCTTTAATTTTAAGAACTGCCCGATCTTTTTCTCTACCTGCTTATCGATTTCTTTAATATCCACACCGGGTTTAAGCTCGCTAATAACGTACTCTTGTATATCTTTGACGGCTTCGTAGACTTCATTTTGCAATAACGACATCTTTTTTGGAGAATAGACCCTTGTTATATCTGAAGCATACATCCCAACTTCAGCACCCGCATCAACCAATAGTGAATCATTATCACCAATAGGCTGGTTGTTTTTGTCGTAATGCAAAGTACAGGCCGATTTTCCGGAGGCTACTATTGGCGGATAGGCGTGCTCACCATCTCTTTTTGCAAATTCAAAACCCAAACGCGCCGAAATCAATGCTTCACTATTATTTTTCTCGTACCAACCATCTCTAAATATCTCGCTAAAAGCACCTATAGTAACTTGGATAGAATTTTCAATGGCGCCAATCTCGACAGACTGCTTAACCATCCTTAGGTGAGTGAGGTTCTTTCTAATATCCTTAATTTCTACATCTGCACTCAGTCTTTTTAATCGACTAATTAATCGAGGTTTACTAGGGTTGATATAAATACTATGTCGAGCATCGAAACCTTTTACTATAGCGGTGTACAAACACTTACTCTTTGTTATAACCAATCTTAGATGTTCCCAACCCTCGTGATGCGACATAATTTGGTCAATACCAGAAGTTTTCCTTAGTGCGTCTACGGCAATAGCCCCTTCAAAATAATCCAAAATCGGGTCTCTCTCCGGAAGAATCAGAAACTCGGTTTTTTGTGTAATCACTAAGGTCACATCAGGAACAGATAGACCCGTTAGATACCAAAAATTACTATCCTGCCTAAATGGATATCCGCTATCTCCAGCTCGCTGTATCACGCCGTTAGCCGATAATATTATCGGTGATTCATCACCGATACTTTGACGCAAAGCAAGCCTATTTTGCTTAAAAAACTCTGAGCTAAAACTTTTCACTTCTATTTAGTATAAGCCAGAATCACTTTTTCGCACTATCATTTTTATAACTATCAATGTAAGTTTTTAAAACAGTTGCTTTTTTGTCCCCGATGGCGCGAGCGAGATCCTGTTGGCTTGCCTCTGTAACTGATTTATAGCTACCGAATTTTTGTAGTAGTTTCTTTTTAGTTATCGAGCCAATACCTGGAACTTCATCAAGCATACTTTTAGTTTGCCGACCTTGTTTTAGTACTGAATGATAACTAACCGCAAAACGATGAGATTCATCTCGAACTCTTTGAAGTAGCTTAACCAGATTTGAATTATTAGGCAGATCTATCAACGTAAACTTATCACTTACCCGCGCAAATCCGTTCAAACTTGTAACTTCATCTTGGTTCAGGCTTACATGTGGCCAGTCATTATCCACAACCACCTCTTCATACTTTTTTGCCAAACCTATAACTGGTATCTGTATATTTTTTTCACGTAACGCTTTTATTGCCGAAGCCAACTGCCCCTTTCCTCCATCAATCAGAAGCAAATCTGGCATACCCCATTGCTTTATATTTTTCTCACTAAAGCGTCTACTTATAACCTCGTGCATATGCTTAAAATCATCGTTACCAGCGATTCGTGATTTAAATTTTCGATAGCTACTTTTATCAGACGCACCATTAACAAAAACAACCATACTTGCTACGGTGTCAGTTCCGGACATATGACTAATATCATATCCCTCGATGCGTCGTGGCGGTTTATTAAGACCGAGTAGTTTAGTTAACTCAACCAAGGCATGATCTTTAGATATATCTAAAAATTCTTTATCGCCAAAAATAACTTGTTGCCCAACGTTTTTTAGGGCAAATATCTGATTCCTGATAACGCCAGCCTTTTCAAATTCTTGATTTAAAGCATGTTTCTTCATGTCTTGTTCGAGTTCTTTGAGCAATTTAGTACGCTGTCCTTTTAGCACTCTAACCAATTGCTTCAGATTTGATTTATAAACCCTTTCATCTAGACTACCGGTTTCTGGTCCTGGGCATAACCCTAAGTGATATTGCAAGCAAGCTCGTTTTGGCAACACTGTATGCGTAGAGTAAGGAAATGCTCGACGTAGGTATTTTAAAGCCCTTTTCAGTGCTAGCGCGCTTAAGTATGGACCGTAATATTCTGCACCATCATCAATCGGGCGACGAGTAAATGATACACTTGGATATTTATCCTTAAAGTTTATGCGTAAATAGGTCATCGACTTATCGTCACGTAGCAGAATATTGTACTTAGGCATGTAGCGCCGGATCATCTCAGCCTCTAAAAACAAAGCTTCAACTTCACTATCAACCACTTGCCAATCGGTGTCGGAAATTTCACCCACCAGTAATTCTGTTTTTGGATCACGACTACGACTAGCCTGAAAATATTGTCTAACTCGATTACGCAAATTCGATGCTTTACCCACATAGATTATTTGCCCGATCTTATCCTTGTGAAAGTAGACCCCTGGCTCTCTGGGTAATTTCTTAATCTTAGCCTGTAACTTTTCGTTCACAAACTATATTATAACTTCTTATGAACCAAGCTGAGCATTCATAATTTCTTCCAGGTTGTATTGCCTTGTAAATTCTACCGCTCTTTCTACGTAACCCCTAGATGTTCCATAACTAATTGCACCCTCGCCCTGGCGCTTTAATATATTTCCGTTGTTGTCGATCTCGTGAAATAACCCATCAAAATATCCCTTTGGTGTTTGGTTGTTGGCGATTGCATCAGCATACCATGGTCGACTCTCAATAAATCGCGCATAGTCCATTACACCAGATAGAGGATCGTCGTAATCTCGAAAGTTATCTTTAATAGTTGTTAGGTTGCCCTCTGTGTATTCTTCTAGTGTTTTGAGGTTGATGGTTTTTCCCGTCCAGTACTTACCGGCCTTAAGGCCAAAATAATTATTTGCTTTTTTGCTCAAATCGCTAACTCCCCAACCTGACTCTGTAGCAGAATGAGCTAAAGCCCCGGCTGGGTTAAATTTTGCACCAGCTTTGGTTGCTGTCGCAATAACTGGAACCATCCGCTTAAGATAATCTTTATGTTCTGATGAAATATCAAGTGAATCTATAAGTTCCTCTGCGCCTGGATTAAGTGGCATTACATCTGGGTGTGGCAAGTTTGTTTCTGACTCATTGGTGTCTGGTTTTGATATAGATGCTACCCACTTAATAAAGTCACCGTGTTCATGGATAGATTGCTCCGGGCTGATTGGCTGAGCCATGCCTCCGATTCGTAAATCCTGCTGTTCGTTCCAGGGAATTTGACTCGTATCCGGCCTCCATGCAGGCAACTGTGCCACACTGCTATTAAGGTCAAGATGAGCGTGATCTTTGTGCCACTTTGCAAATACCGCAAACCTTCTGCCAACCCTATCATTTACTGCGTTGTTTATAGCTTCATCGCTGTATACAATTCGCCTTATGACAGGCTGACCATTAATTGTAAACCTTGACATCTCCGTCATTAGATCAATCGTAAACTCTCTATTAAATCTGGTAGAAAATTGCTGATCCGCAAAAGAACCATTAGAATATTGCGCAACTTGCCAACCTAGCATACTAGAAATATCTGCTTGTGTTCCAGTTGAGTGATTCTTATGAAACGGCGAATTAAGATCGCGAATCCTTAGCATTTCACCAGCTAATTGAGGATACTTAGTGAAAATTAAGTCTTGGTATATTTTTGCGGTTGCTAAGAGTACCGCCGAAAGCTCTGGAGATGTATATCTTTCGATATCTGCGGTACGTTCTGCTACCGTAAAAGGAACTTTTATGCCTTTTTCCTCGTTTGGTAACAGAAATTTTACATAACCATTGGGCATATTCTTTGTTCTGTCGCTATCCGTGGTAGCATACACAGCGTCGTTTGTTTTAATATTTTGGATTAAAGAATCTAGGGCATAGGCTTGACCAAGCTGAACAGAATCTAGGCTTGTGTTAATGTTGGCGACTTCGGCCGTGGCTTGTTCTGGAAAAGTTATTTGCGGATCTCTCTGTTGTGACTCGTCCTGATGATTGTTTGAATAGCCTTTGGCGAACAACCCCAAACCAGCAAGCGCCACCACGCCAATAGCTATCACACGCCTAAAGCCTGATTGGGTGTTTTGATACTCACCAGAAAGTTCATGAATTCCGGGGTTATACACATCTACCTCAAATGGCCTGATATCATTTATATTATCTACTGACATATATCGTCCTTAAAGTCATGTATTATACACTTCGTATTGACTTTTTGTCAATACTGTTGTATTATGTAACATTCTACCAACACTGGTGGAATGAGGTCTAAGGACCTTAACAATTTGTTCCCTCCCAAAAGAAAGTTGAGATTCCCATGCCTGCATACGGCAATAACTCCCAGTTCGTCCGTGGCATCAATGCCACGATCGCCGTCACCTGGAAGGCTTTCATCTGTATCGTCTTGGGACCGGGTCTCCTGTACCTGGACATCGCCTCTGGGGCGAACTATTTCCAGGGTGCGTTCGAGCCCTACATGACGGGTTCGTTCAACCTAAACTTGCCGCTGCTCGGGTGGCACATCGACTGGGCCCACGCTACCATGTTGGGCTTCATGATCAGTGCTATCTGTAGTGGCATCCAGATTGCCTTGTGGAACTTCAGCAAGACGAACCTTCAGTTTCGTCAGCTGAAACCACAGCACATCGGCGCTCTGGTGATGGCGGGTGCTATCTTCTTGTTGGACATTGCGTCTGACATGGGTGGCGCCACCATGTGGGTCAGCAACACCACCAATGGAGCACTTTGGCCAGAAAGCGCCAATATGTTCCAGATGATCACCATCCCGGTGGTCGTCATCGCTGGCGTTGCTAACGAGGCCATCCTGGAGTTCTTCTTCGGGATCGACCGGCCGATGTCTGTCAGTAGGCGTCGCAGGCCGATCCGGACTTCTCCCGAAAAGGAGAAGGTCAGCACCAACTAGATAAGGAGAGAACAAGCGAAGGCTGTGAGCGTCTGAGACGTTGAGGAAAACCCTTTTGCTCTAGCGCTTGTCGCCAGCAAAATATTTCTCCGCACTTAAACCTTACAGTCTTCGCTTTACCCTCGATATTCAAACTTTATACTACGGCTACGCTAGCCACCTCTTGGCAATCTTTGCATTTTGTTTTTTTATTACAAGATCTACACACTAACACCAGTCGGTTACAAGAAACATTATCACAATTTATATATCGACTAGTTTTGCCTTTACAATGAACACATTCGCCAATATCTTTAGCTTTGTCACTAAATTGATGTATCATACGGTCGTCAAAAATATGTAACTTGCCATCCCATAATCCTTCATCTCCATATTTTTCACCGTATTTTACAATACCACCATCAATCTGATAGACCTCTTTAAAGCCACGATTTATCATTAAAGCACTGAGCGCCTCACAACGAATTCCTCCAGTACAATATGTTATTACTGGTTTATCCTTAATTTCTTTGTATTTATCGCTCTCAATTTCGGACAAAAAATCTCGACTTGTCTTAACATCAGGAACAATCGCGTTCTTAAACACGCCAATTTCGGCCTCGTAAGCATTTCGTCCATCAAAAAACACAACATCATCTCCACGTTCCTTAACAAGTTCATTAACTTGCTCCGGCTTGAGGTGTTTACCTCCGCCAATTACGCCCTTTTCATCAACTTTAATTTCGTCTGGTACCCCAAAAGCAACCAACTCAGATTTTTCCTTAACACTCAAACGAGGAAAATCACGTCCAGTTCCGTCACTCCATTTATACATAATCCCCTTAAATAATACGGATCTGTTCATTTCACGTTTATATTCACGCAAGTTCTCAATATTTCCACCAAGTGTACCGTTAATGCCATGTTTACTAACAATAACTCGCCCCTTCAAGTCTAATCTATTACAAAGCTCTCTTTGCCACCTAACAGTCATGGCCGGATCAGCTACTGGAACAAACTTGTAGTATAAAATAACCTTATTCACGGCTTACTATTTTACAAGAAAAATATTCACTTGTCACTTCTGACTAGCTTATGGTATAGTGTACAAATCATTATCGAATAAAGGAAAGGTGGCGACAACAATCATGATGAAACCACAATCAGTCTATACATTCTCTTTCGTCACCTGCAACGAATAGAGAAAAATACACTCATTCTTTGTGAACCACAACAAAATTTAATAACAAATTAATCCCAGCAGTAGGAGACTGCTTATGAAGAAAAAATCAAGAATTAACCCAGTTGCTAAATATTATTGGCATAAAGCCACTGCGTACCCGCTATACCTAATAGGGCTTATAGTTTCTGTGCCTCTAACGATTGTCATAAATGCCTATTTGCCACCAATAATACTTGCCAATGTACTAGATAAACTAAGTGCTCGCAATTTTACACCTAATGACGTATTGGGTAGTTTTGGCGCAGATTTACTAATTTATGGGCTTTTAATCTTTACCGGTGCTATCATTTGGCGTGTCGTAGATTACTTTATGTGGCGTCTCGAAATTAGCGTTCAACAAAATATCGCTGAAGAAGTTTTTGACCATCTAGTAAAGCAAAGCTCGAATTTTCACGCTAATCATTTTGGAGGTTCGCTAGTTTCCGCAAACAACAAACTACTAGGCGGTTATATTCGCACCGCTGACACCACCATATTCGGAACATATCCTCTGATAATTGGCTTGGTTACGGTTAGTGTTATTTTGTGGCCTAAATCTCCACAATATGTTATTGCATTACTCGCGGGAACGATAGTATTCATAGTTGGAGCGCTACTAATCTCAAGACCAGTACGTAAGCTTAGTTCAAAATCTGCTAAAGCCGAAAGTAAACAAACTGGTTTCTTGGCAGATGCCATTACTAACATTATGGCAATAAAAAGTTTTGCCCGGCCAAATTTTGAAAGAAAGCGCTTTCATAAGGCAACGACTAATTCCAAAAACCATATGAGCCGTTTTGCGAGCATGCATCAAGTTCAAATGAACATCTTTGCACTGATCAGTCGAACGATGTCGCTCACGGCACTTTTAGTAGCTGTGATCGGGGTAGTAACGTTTAACGCCAACGTTGCTACCGTGTTTTTAATATTTAGCTACACTTCAACTATAATCGATCAGCTATTTGCATTTAGTAATAACGGCCTGCGTAACTATAATCGAGCTTTTGGTGATGCTTCCGAGATGGTTGATATCCTTAGCCAAACCCCAGAGATTTTAGATCCGATTAAACCTGAACCAGTAAAGATTACTTCTGGTAGTATTAACTTTAATGATGTTGCCTTCACTCATGATGGTTCAGATAGCGCAATCTTTAATGGCCTTAATTTAAAAATAAAACACGGCGAAAAGGTCGGGCTAGTAGGTCATTCTGGGTCTGGAAAGTCCACTCTTGTTCGACTACTACTCAGATTTAGCGACATAGATTCAGGAGAGATAACTATTGATGGTCAAAATATTGCTCGTATCAAACAGGACGACCTGCATAGTCACATTGCTTATGTCCCTCAGGAACCTTTATTGTTTCATCGAACTCTTGCAGACAACATCGCCTATGGTAACCCAGAAGCAGACCAAAAAGAGATAGAAGCTGTCGCTAAAATGGCCTATGCACACGAATTCATCAAAGATTTGCCAGATAAATATCAGACATTAGTTGGTGAACGTGGCGTTAAACTTAGCGGTGGCCAACGTCAGCGCGTAGCCATTGCTCGCACAATGATTAAAAATGCACCTATTATTGTTTTAGATGAAGCAACTAGCGCCCTTGATAGCGAAAGCGAAGCGTTGATTCAGGATGCTCTTTGGAAGTTAATGCAAAATAAAACTGCCATAGTAGTAGCTCATAGATTAAGTACTATTCAAAAAATGGATCGCATAATTGTGCTTGATAACGGCAAGATTATCGAGGAAGGCTCCCACAACGAACTCATCAATAAAAATGGTAAATATGCCGAGCTATGGGGTCGTCAGTCTGGTGGGTTCATCGAAGATTAACTCAAATAGCTCGCCATACATTTCATAACTCTTGCTCGTCACTAACCTTTAAGAACCTACGGTAAGCTCCGTAGGTTCTTATTTGTTAATGATATTCTTCTTGATCTAAGTGTCGTCTTCGGCAGACTTACCTTGTTCTGGAGTTTCTTCACCAGCTTCGGTTTGCTCAGAAGATTCGTCAGCCTCAGATTCTTCAGATTGTTGTGCCGGCGTTTCAATCACAGCTACAATTGGGTGTTCAGAATCAGTAATGATATCTACATTTTCAGGAGGCTTAATATCGCCAACCGATATTTTATCACCAACTTCTGCTAGTTTTTCAACATTAACCACTATTTCGTCTGGGATGTTTCTCGGGGTAGCTTCAATCTCTATATTCTCTAGTTGATGAAGTAGCATTAAGCCAGCTTTTTCTGCCTCGCTATCGCCTTCAAATCTTAATGGCACCTCTGTCTGAACTTTCTCGTTTTGTCTAACCGCATTAAACACAACATGCCTTAAGTCATTCTTGCGTGGATCAAGATCAACATCACGAATGATTGCTAGATACTTATCCTTGCCTACGGTCAGGTCGACAGGATGATGCTTGCCAGCCTTCTCATAAACTTTAGTTATTTCAATAAATGGAGCATCAACAATAATCGAATCTTTGCCATGATTGTGGATTACTGCCGGCACCCTACCTTCACGTCGTAAGGCTCTTACTTGTTTACCCACCACTTTCCGCTCACCTAAAGTTAGCGCGATAGTGTCTGAACTCATCAATCCCTCCGTTCTTTTATGTATCAGTTATTATACCCTAATTGCTTGTGTTTTTCTATACGTACTTTTCTATATATAATACTTATGAAAAGCTATAACTTGGTGATTGAATTATTACAACTTAAGCATTAAGAAGAACAATGAGGACTTTAAGGATATTGATACCTTAAGAAATACGTCTTCTAGATAATCCTTAGGTCTGGTCTGGCTTGGCGGAGAGATTCATTTTCAGTGTAGGTCAGACTCTTCAAATATAGGTATCCACCAATATTGTTTGGTAGGGTTAGTCCTTCGGCTCTGGTCAGTCTATAGAGATCAAGGTCTCCACCAACACTGCTTGGCAGGGTTAGTCCTTCGGCGCTGGTCAGGTTAGTGAGATAAAGACTTCCACCAATACTGTTTGGTAGGGTTAGTCCTTCGGCGCTGGTCAGGCCAGAGAGATCAAGGCTTCCACCAACACTGTTTGGTAAGGTTAATCCTTCAGCGGTGGTCAGGCTATAAAGACTAAGGTCTCCACCAATACTGTTTGGTAAGTTTAATCCTTCAGCGGTGGTCAGGCTATAAAGACTAAGGCTTCCACCAATACTGCTTGGCAAGGTTAGTCCTTCGGCGCTGGTCAGCCTATGGAAGTAAAGGCCTCCGCCAATACTGCTTGGCAAGGTTAGTCCTTCGGCGTTGGTCAGGCTATAGAGATCAAGGCTTCCACCAATACTGTTTGGCAAGGTTAATCCTTCGGCGCTGGTCAGGCTAGAGAGATTAAGGCTTCCGCCAATACTGTTTGGTAGGGTTAGTCCTTCGGCGCTGGTCAGGCTATAGAGATCAAGGCTTCCACCAACACTGTTTGGCAGAGTTAGTCCTTCGGCGCTGGTCAGGCCAGAGAGATTAAGACCTCCACCAATATTGTTTGGCAGGGTTAGTCCTTCGGCGCTGGTCAGGCCAGAGAGATTAAGACCTCCACCAATACTATTTGGCAGGGTTAGTCCTTCGGCGCTGGTCAGGCCAGAGAGATTAAGACCTCCACCAATACTATTTGGCAAGGTTAGTCCTTCGGCGCTGGTCAGGCCAGAGAGATTAAGACCTCCACCAATACTGTTTGGTAGAGTTAGTCCTTCGGCGCTGGTCAGGCTGTGGAGATCAAGGTTTCCACCAACACTGTTTGGTAGGGTTAGTCCTTCGGCGCTGGTCAGGCTATAGAGATCAAGGCTTCCACCAACACTGTTTGGCAGAGTTAGTCCTTCGGCGCTGGTCAGGCTGTGGAGATCAAGGTATCCACCAACACTGTTTGGTAGGGTTAGTCCTTCGGCACTGGTCAGGCTATAGAGATCAAGGCCTCCATAATGGTAAACGATTGGTTGTTCTGGTGTTCCACTGAGGGCTTCTTCCCGGGTTAAGCTAATTTGTTGTGGTGGTATGTCAAGAAGCATTGAAAGATCAGCGCGAGTGTCTCTGTCTTGTAGTAGTTGTTCGATTCTTGGGTCTTTTTCATAGCCAAAGCCATTAATTGGATTGTCTATTTCGTAGAGGAATCTTAGGTCCTCTGTTGTTAGTTCACTACCACCGGCCTTACGTTCATCGATTTCGGTGAGTCGCTTCATATCGCTAGCTTTCTTTTGGTATTGTTCACCGTCTGGGAATTCTTGCATCTTTTCGCTTACCACATCAGCAATGAATGGATCTATTTCTTGGTCGGGGGCTATGCCTCTTACTTCGGCTATAGAGCTATCTTGCATCCTAATAGCTACTCTAGGTATTGTTGGGTTACCGTCTTGGTCAATAGAATAGTAAACATAGAAGTCACCTGTAGATAGTTGATTCCTGGCAGTTTCTATACCTGCTGTGCACCACTCTAGGGGGTGACCTTCTAGGCTATCTACTAAGGGTTGGGCATCACTACCTTGATCATACTTAACCCATTGTCCTCTGGTTTCTCTAAGTCCTTCAGTTGAATAGGCTGGTAGTTCAGATAAGAACTGAGCATACAACTTAGAGAAGCTTTCAGAAGATACTAGTTGAGCAAAGTCACTGTCGTTTAGCTTAGTACTAGTATTGTCGATTGGCTGTCTTTCTTTCTTAGGTATTCCTCTTTGGCTAGCCTTAGCTTCAATAGCTGAAAGGGTTAAAGCTAGAGCTCTGGGGTTGAGTGGTGGGAATGGAGATACAGTATCTTCTGTTCGTCTAGCAAAGCGAGTTGTTTCGTGTTCTACTCCATGTTCATCAGTTGTTGTGTTCTTTTCTAGTTTGCCCATTTTAGTAATGCTAGTAAATGCCCAGTACTTAAGCCACATTGGGTAGACAGCATCAGGACTGGAAAGATAGTCTACCCAACGATCTAGGCTTTCTTCTTGGTTAGAGATAATTTCTTTTGTTTTAGCTTGTCTGAACTCATCGGTTATTGGTATATCACCATAACCCATATTCCTGGCTATTTGAGCTTCTAGTGCAAAGGCAGACTCTGGAACTTGCTCTGGCTTGATAACATATTGTCTATGGTAACTATTCTTAATACGTTCTAGTACTCTTGGGTCATCACGATGACCTTGATGAGTACGTTCTAGTACTTTCATCCAGTCATCTATTTTATCTATAGGCTTGGTGTGTACTTCTGAATCTAGTTCGTGAGCTGGAATAGTACTTACAGCTTCAGACTCAGTTATATCTTCTGGTAGAAAGGAATCCTCTAGATCATGGCTTAGTCTTCTAGCTCTTCTTATTTGTTCTTGATTGACTGGGTCTGATTGATGTAGTGTACTGTATTGCTGATGGAGGAATTGAGCACCTTGGCGAGATAAATGATTTTCTGACATTAGGTATATATTAGCATGGGGAGAGATACGTGTGGAGTAATGCATGTTATTACTAGACTAAATCATGATAAAAAGATAACCTTATATATATGGCTTTAGACATTGATGGTGCAATTTTGGGTAGTGGCCTAATTGCTATTGGGGCGACAGTATTTGCAGAGTCTGGACTATTGATTGGATTCTTTCTGCCCGGCGATACCTTGCTCCTTGGTGCCGGTATCTTAGCATCACAAGGTAGCTTACCAATAGGCTGGTTGCTAATAGTGGTTATTGTTTGTGCAATATTAGGCGATAATGTTGGCTACTCGATTGGACATAGCACCGGAAAAAAGTTGCTCAAAAAGAAAGACAGTATATTGTTTCAAAAAGAGCATATTGAGCGAGCCGAAAGGTTTTATGAAAAACACGGAGGCAAGACGATTATACTGGCTCGCTTTGTGCCCATGGTACGAACTTTTGCGCCAGTAGTTGCTGGTATGGGTAATATGTCCAGGCAACGGTTCTTAGCCTTCAATATTATTGGAGGAGTTCTATGGGGTGGTGGCGTAACTTTATTTGGCTACTTTTTGGGCAACAGAATGCCCTGGATACAAGAATATATAGATATTGTTCTTATTGGTATTATCGCTATTAGTCTCCTGGCATCTATGGCTCATTTATTTAAAAAGCCCGGAACTCGTCAATTATTTATGTTAAAAGTTAAACTTGCGCTGAATAGTATAAAGTTAAAAAAATCCAACTAGAGTATTTGCTTTAAGAATTGTCCGGTATATGATTCTTTAACCCTAGCGACCTGTTCTGGTGTACCCTTGGCAATTATCTGCCCCCCGCCAGCACCGCCATTTGGCCCCATATCAATCAAATAATCTGCAGACTTAACAACATCCAAATTATGCTCAATAATAATCATGCTATTGCCAGCATCAACAAGGGCGTGCAATACACCTAGTAATTTATCAACATCGGCAATATGTAGTCCCGTTGTTGGCTCGTCAAGAATATACAAAGTTCTGCCGGTTGGCCTTCTAGAAAGTTCGCTAGCAAGCTTAATACGCTGTGCCTCTCCGCCAGATAATGTTGTGGCTGATTGTCCCAACGTAATATAACCTAGCCCAACATCTACTAACGTTTGGAGCTTGCGCGCAATAGCAGGAATATTGCTGAAAAAATCTAAGGCTACTTCACAGGTCATATCCAGAACATCACTAATATCTTTTCCTTTAAAATGAATTTCTAGTGCCTCACGATTGTAGCGCTTGCCCTTGCAAACTTCACATGGCACATACACATCAGGCAAAAAGTGCATTTCTATCTTAATAATTCCATCTCCCGCACAATTTTCGCACCGCCCACCCTTAACATTAAAACTGAACCTTCCTGGGTTGTAACCCCGCAATTTAGCTTCTGGAACACTGGCAAATAATTCCCTAATTGGAGTAAAAACACCGGTGTAGGTTGCTGGATTTGACCGAGGCGTTCGACCAATTGGCGATTGATCAATAATAATTGCTTTATCTAACTGTTTAATACCCTCTATATCGTCGTGCTTGCCAGCAACCGTATTGGCTCGATGCAATCTAGCAAGCAATTCTTTGGCTAGAATATCATTAATTAAGGTTGACTTTCCGGATCCAGAAACACCACTCACTACAACTAGTTCTCCGAGTGGAATTTCAACCTGAAGATTTTTCAAATTGTTTTCTTTTGCGCCCTTAATGATTAATGATTTTCCGTTTCCAGGGCGTCGCTTCTTTGGTGTATTGATCTTCTTTTTTCCAACCAAATATTGCCCGGTTATACTTGCTGAATTACTTGCTACTTCTTGTGGCGTTCCTTGAGCGACAATTTTCCCTCCATTAAGGCCAGCCCCGGGACCGATATCAATTAAATAATCAGCTGTGCGAATTGTATCTTCATCATGCTCAACAACAATAACGGTATTACCAAGATCGCGCAGATGCATCAAGGTTTTTATCAACCGTTCATTATCACGCTGATGCAAACCAATCGATGGCTCATCAAGCACATACAGTACACCCATCAAACCCGACCCAATTTGCGTCGCCAACCTGATTCTTTGCGCTTCACCACCAGACAACGTATTTGCACTACGCAGTAAATTAAGATAATTTAGGCCGACATCTCTTAAGAATTCTAATCTTGAACGAATTTCTTTGAGTATTTGTTGTGCAATATGCAAATCCGTTTCATTTAGTTTAATGTTAGAAAAATAGTTACAAGCATCGTCAATTGATAGCTCGCATATATCCATAATTGATTTTTTGTTGATGGTCACCGCTAACACTTCTGGTTTAAGTCGTTTACCCTGACAGGCATGACAAGGACGTTCCTGCATAAATCTTTCAATATCACGCCGAATAAAGTCACTCTCTGTTTCTTTATGTCGTCTCTCGAGGTTTGGAACTACGCCCTCAAAAACAGATTCATAAAATCGTCCGCCACCAAGCGCAATCTTATATTTTTTATTGCCAGTACCGTACAAAATCCTTTGAATATTAGCTGGAGAAATTTCACCTGTTGGTACATGGATACTAAAATCGTATTCCTCGCCAACTGCCTGTATCTTCTTCATATACCAAGCGTCAACATTTATTCGGTTAAAAGGTCTTATTGCACCTTCTGCTAATGTTAGCCGACCATTTGGAATAACTAAGTCTGGGTCAACTTCTAACCTTGAGCCCAGTCCAGTACAAACCGAACACGCCCCATGCGGACTATTAAAGCTAAAGGTGCGAGGCTCTAGCTCTGGAATAAGAACTTCAGGATGATCAACACAAGCATACATCAGAGTATGAGTAGATTCTGTCTCGGTATCAGCATTGAAGACCTTAACCTTCCCGTCTGCAATGTCTAGCGCCTGCTCAATAGATTGACTCATACGTCCTTGATTTGCGTCATTACAAATCAATCTATCTGCAACTATCTCAATAGTGTGCTTCTTGGCCTTGTCTAGCTCTGGGAACTCATCTAAAGAATAGATAACGCCATCAACACGCACTCTGGCAAAACCTGCTCGTTGATATTGCTCGGGAATATGTTCAAAAGCACCTTTTTTATCAATTACAATCGGCGCAAGCACAATTAATCTTTGGTCACGGTTATTCGAGCTAATTGTGTCGACAATCGCCTGAATAGTCTGCTTCGTGACCGGCTTACCACATATTGGGCAATGAGGTGTTCCAATTCTAGCGAACAACAATCTCAGATAATCATAAATCTCCGTGACCGTTGCAACTGTCGAACGTGGATTTCTACTAGTTGACTTTTGGTCGATACTAATTGCCGGACTAAGCCCCGTAATCTGATCAACATCTGGCTTCTCCATTAAACCTAAGAATTGCCTGGCATAAGAGCTTAACGATTCAACATAACGACGCTGGCCTTCGGCATAGATCGTATCAAAAGCTAGGCTTGATTTTCCAGAACCACTCAGACCTGTAATCACCACTAATTTATCTCGCGGAATCTTTAGTGAGATATTTTTTAGATTATGCTCTCGTGCACCTTTAACTTCAATTTCGTTATGCATAAAGTCAATAAATTATACGCTAAAATTGATATTTTTTCTAGTGTTATATTTCTTGTTGGAGTGTAAATTTTATCGGGTTAAGCTCTACCTCAATAGGTAAAAGTTCTTGAACAGACTCAACAACCTCATTCATAGACTCTTTTGGTACATCACGAAAGATTCGTCCCACCGTCATGTGTGGAATATATGTACTATATGGGTATCTAAATCTGCTTAGACTAGTGCTTATCCCGTCCACACAAATAGCGTGCTCTCTAACCAAAAACTCTGCCTCGTCAGTTGCTTGATCTGGAATTAATGCAAGCTTGCGAGCATTTTCCCCTTCGGCGTCTGCATCACCGACTCTTACGACGTTACTGAAGTTTATCGTTAAGTTTCTGTCTGCCAGATCTAATCTGCCGATCTCATCCTGTATTCTGCCCCGAATTCTCCCAACATCTTGTTTTGTCCAGCGAATTCGATGTTTCTTGGCATAATCAGAAGCCAAGCGTCTTTCTAGTACGCTAATGCCAGTTTTATCAACATGATCGTATAATCTAAATAAATCTTTAGTTCTAGGCTCCCCAAAACTATCAAACTTTGGCTCGCCAGTTCTTTCGTCAAACACTGCTACACTCGGCAGTATATTCCTGAGCGCATGTTTCATGTCATCAAAGAAAAAAGCCAAAGTATCACAATCTGTCGCAATGTGTCTTGCTCCAAACTCTGGGTAAAATGAACGTTCATGACGCAAACTTGAGCGTTGTGTATTTTTTCTCCCCATGTTAAGCATTATTATAATAGCTTTCTGGATTATCTGCATAGTGTACTTTACTCTACAATACAAACCCGTATTGACATTTATATCGCCAATCTCTCAGTAGTCCACCAAAAAAATATACTACACCATATTCTCCCTCTTTATGAGGACAGTCCTCAGAGACCAATCTCTCAGGAATCCACCAAAAACATACTACACCATATTTTCCCTCTTTATGAGGACAGTCCTCAGAGACTATATTTTCCCTCTTTATGAGGACAGTCCTCAGAGAATAGCTTTTTATGGTTTTATCTTGCTCTATCTCAACCCCGTATTAGGACTTCCTACAGCTAGTGTAGCTAGGCCTACTGGGTCTACTATGGTTCCGTTAGTGGTGTTGTCTATGTCTAGTTGTTGTCCGTCAGTAACTTGGTAGGTTACTTTGGTTACTGGTTTATTGTCTATAGTTAGGTTAGTTAGTGTAGGGTTAGCTATAGTAAGGAAAGAGTTATTGTTAGGGTTATGTTTTCTTAGTACATAGTTAGTACTATCTAGGTTGTAGTAGTAGAGATTTATGGTAGCAGTAAAGCCCGGGGTATTACAGTCAGTAGTGAAGTTAGTTAGTCCTACTGGATAGTTATAGCCAGAGTCTTTTATAGTTAGGTTATCTTCACTAGTTGTAGTAGTGGTAGTGATACTACATTCACTGGATGTTTGGAGTACTACATAGCTATTGGTTACTGGGTTAACATAGCTAGCTACATTAGCTTGAGTACTATCGGCTATACCATCATTGTTAGCATCGCCAGAGTTGGGGGCAGAGTTTTCGATGGTGTCGGGGATACCGTCGGAGTCGGAGGAAGATTCTTCTGGGGTTTCAGGTTCTTCGCTAGGATAGGCAAACTTTTGGATGCGGCTGTTGAGGAACTCGGAGACATATAAATTGTCAAAATTATCTATGTGTAGCCCTGCGCCATACATAATAATAAACTCACCATCAGCCGAGCCAAGGGTGCCCCATTTGGCTAGGAAGGTGCCATTAGAGTCGAACTTTTGGATGCGGTTGTTGCCAGTATCAGCTACATAGACATTGCCAAAGGAGTCGGTGGTTATATCATATGGAATAATAAACTCCCCGTCAGCTGAACCATTACTGCCCCACTTGGTTAGGAAGGTGCCGTTAGCATCGAACTTCTGGATACGGTTGTTGCCAGAATCAGCTACATAGACATTGCCGGAGGAGTCGGTGGTGATGCCATAAGGATAGCTAAACTCCCCATCGGCTGAGCCACTACTACCCCACTTGGTTAGGAAGGTGCCGGAGGAGTTGAACTTTTGGATGCGGTGGTTGCCAGCATCTGCTACATAGACATTACCAGAGGAGTCGGTGGTGATGCCATAAGGATAGCTAAACTCCCCATCGGCTGAGCCACTACTACCCCACTTGGCTAGGAAGGTGCCGGAGCTATCAAACTTTTGGATGCGGCTGTTACCTGCATCGGCTACATAGACATTACCGGAGGAGTCGGTGGTAATGCCGTCAGGATAGCTAAACTGACCATCGGCTGAGCCATTACTGCCCCACTTGGCAAGAAAGGTGCCATTAGAGTCGAACTTTTGGATGCGGTGGTTATACATTTCGACTACATAGACATTACCAGAAGAGTCAGTTGTTATATCGTAAGGACGATCAAATTCCCCATCGCCTGAGCCAGAGGCGCCCCACTTGGCTAGGAAGGTGCCGGAGGAATTGAACTTTTGGATGCGGTTGTTATACATTTCAGCTACATAGATATTGCCGGAGGAGTCGGTGGTGATGCCAGAAGGGCCATCAAACTCACCATCAGCCGAACCATAACTGCCCCACTTGGCCAGGAAGGTACCGGAGCTATCAAACTTTTGAATACGGTTGTTGCCCTTATCGGCCACATAGACATTGCCAGCGGAGTCGGTGGTGATGCCTCTAGGGCTTCTGAATACTCCATCTCCATTACCCTTAGTCCAAACATGTTCTGGCACATCAGTAGGTAGTGGTGTGGCGTTGGCTGTGCTGGTAGTTAATGGTATTAGGGTGGTTATGGTGAATAGTAGGGATAGTATTAGGTAGTTTATAGTTTTTAGTTTGTTTGTTGATATAGATAGTTTCGTTAGAAGGTTTTTCATGGTTAGTTTATTTATTACACCCCTCTTAGTAAAGTTTTGTTAACTTAATTATTTAATAGTTTGCTTAATGTGCTACTTAGTAAATAATATACACTTTATATTTATAGTGTTTATGGTAATACATTGTGCTTCTCTAGTCAAATAAAATTTATATCTTTTTGATTTGCTTCATTTATAACCATGTGGCCTTTAGTTTATGCCATTAACCACTGATTTGATAAAATATATAGACATGCAACTTGAGCACAAAGATATTAAGAAGGCGCTCCATAAAGAAAGATCTCTGCCAAAAAAAATTGGGGTTGATATTCTTGGAGTGCTTCTAATTATTGCGTCGGGGTTGGTTGGATGGCTTCCCGGTCCTGGTGGCATACCATTATTCTTAGGTGGCCTGGCACTGCTTGCCAGCAATCATGAATGGGCAGAAAGACTCATCAACAGTCTAGGGCATCACGGCAATCGTTTGTCTGAGATTATTTTTAGCGAAAAACCTAGAGTACAATTAATTTTTGATATCATATCTTTTCTGTTATTCACGCTTAGCTGTTATGTTATTTCTACCACTCGATCAACGTTTTTTAAAGTTTTGTTTTCTGGCTTGATGTTTACGAGTATTTGGCTGTTCATTGGAAACCGCAAGAGGTTACAGAGAATTTCAAAACAAATTAAACAAAAGCGCCAAAAATAAATCATTAGCGTTTTACAATATACTTGACTTTTTTACAACTAGGTGTAGAATACACTCAAAAGGAGTGGACTTATGTTGGAGTTCTTAGTATTGGGGCATATCCCTGGCACAAACTTAGAAATTACATTATTTTGGTACTTGCTTGTTGGGCTAGCACTTTCTATTAGCGTGTTAGTGTTTTACCATAAAACCCATTCAACAAAGCGCCGTAATAAAGAATCGACTCAATTACAGCTTTTTAGCTAAGGTCTGGTAATATACTCTCTCCGTAAAGCTTTAAATCTTCTAGTAGATACCTTTGCTTTTTAATTAGTGTCTTGTTATTTGCAAGCTCCTCGATACGCGAAAAGTACTTACTTACACGGCTTTGCTCGTCTCCATCAAAAAATTTATGCTTTCTGTACTCGTCCCACTGCTGTATGTCCTGAGCATCTAATTTGTCGCTGAAGTTTCGTGCTTTATATAGTAGCCACAATGCGTTAAGTCTATTGTCACTAAAGTCTGGTGGTTTATTGTTAATTAATGAACTATCTATTTTTTGAATCTGTTCCATTTTGGGCTTATCTATCGGCTTAAAAAATCCATCATACAATTGGCCATCAACAAGCTTTTGGTCTGCTTGCCACGCCAACTGTTGCTGTTTATTCATTATTTCTAAAGCCTTCAGTACTGAAATTACAAATTTTTTGTTATTACTGAGTATTTGATGATGTTTGACTATTTCGTCCATATCGAATTTCAATCGTTGTTTTGACTGATCATCCAACACAGCGCTAGGAGCAACAGCAGGGCATCGATTATATTGCAGTGTTTTAATTGGCAGTCTTGGTTCTTGACTGTCTTTCTTCCATTTCCAGGCCTCTACTAGCTGATTAGCAGGCATGTTCAACCAAGGAGTCGGATCAAATCGCAAATCATACACCAATGCGCCAGATTTAGGGTTATCCGCCAGATAGACTGCTATTGTTGTTTTCTCAAAATCACCACTATATTTACCGCTAGAATACACAAATCGATCGCCCGATTTTACAAGACGCTCTACTTCATTTTTGTCACGCATCTTTAGTAAATACTTAAAGAGTCGTGGTTGCCTTTCGTTTAACATTTTAGCCACACTAATGGTGGCTCGAACATCACTCAATGCATCATGGGCATTTTGATGATCTAAATTGTTAATACTAGTTAGTAACTCTAACCGATTAGTCGGTTTACCCTCTGAATCAACTGGCCACATGATGTTTTCTGGGCGTAATGCTCTAGTCATTCTTGTCAAATCTAACAAGTCCCATCTACTACATCCGTTCTGCCAGTGCCACTGGTAAGCATCGTAGTAGTTACGGTAGTGCAAGTATCTCATGAACTCGTCATCAAACCTTACAGTATTGAAGCCAACAAATATTGTTCCAGGCAAGGTAATTTCTTTATGAAATAGCTTCAAAAATTCTACTTCTGTTAATCCGTCATCGATAGTCTGCTGAGGGGTTATGCCAGTTACTAAAATTGCATCTGGATCTGGCAAGACATCTTCTGTTAACTTTATTAGGATATTAAACGGATCGCCGATTGGATTCATTGACAAATCTGTACGCTGGCCAGCAAATTGCATAATCCGTTGTTCCCTAGGATTTATGCCACTAGTCTCTAAATCATAGAAAAAGAATGTCTCCTGCATACCGAATAGTGTACCACTTTTTATATCTGATGCTGATGATATGACTCGCAAAAATTACCAAAACGTTATATGATTTATATAGCTTATGGCAAAAACAAACAAAAAGTATTTTTGGTATGGATTTTTGGCAATGTTACTAGGATCTCTGAATATACCACTAATGAAATACGCCACCGAATCAACCAATCCAGCAACAATTAACGCCCTGAGGTACAGTTTTGGCGCGTTAGTAACGTTTCCATATTTTTTCAAAAATATTCATAAACTAAACAAAAACAACCTTCGATACTCAGTTTTATCGGGCATTGCCATATTCGTATCTTCAGCTTGCCTAGTAATAGCCCTGGATCATAGCACCGCAAATTACGTAGCATTATTAACAATTCTAAGTCCAATTATGCTAGTACTGTTTTCGTTAAAAATGACTAAGGATAAGGTTGATATTAGAAAGATTGCGGGATTTAGCATAGCACTGCTTGGGGCGCTAATAATAATTGCTGGACCATTAATAAAGACAGAAAACGCCTCGCTTGAGTTTTACCCGCTTGCCACATTCTTTATTTTATTAATTGTAATTGCTTACCCGCTATCAGTAATTTTTGCCCGAAAAGCCAACGAAGAGCGCAAAAAACTTCCTTTAACTGCCATCATATTTATCCAAACGATTGTTGTGGCAATTCTATCTTTTATTTGGGGTATATCCACAAGTCAACTTACGTTATCGATCGGTATTACTTCTAGCCCCTCTATCATAATACCGATCGTCTATTCTGGAATTTTTGTAACTGCCATAAGTAGAGTTCTTAACGTTGCTAGTTATGAGAAGACTGGATCAGCCGTAAACGGCATTCTTTACTATTGTGGGGTATTTATAACTCTTCTTATTTCAATTATATTTTTAAAAGAACCTCTTTCTATTATCGCTACGCTAGGTGGTGTTCTGATACTAGTTGGGGTGGTAATCGCAGAATACGGATTGTCTATTAAACATAAGATATACTCTAAAATTCATATCTATCACTAAAAATTAGTAATCAACTTTACCGATTGCTGGATCGCCAATTATTATCTGCTGTCCGGGGTCAATGCCTTGCTTAACTAGTGCGTTAATAATTCCCATCTTTTTTAAGATATCCCTCAAACGCTGTATTCCATGGTAGTCTGAAAAGTCAGTTCGTCTTGCAAAACTCTCAATTTTTTTCCCAGTTACAACATATTCATTTTTTTGTTTTTGAATATGCCACCTGTCTGCTGGTTCTTCGAATGTTAGGATAGGCAGAGTAGATTCTTTTTGTTTGTCGATACGCAGTTTTTCTTTTTTTACAAGTCTTAACACTTCCCTAAGCATCTCCACTAATCCGACTCCACTTAATGATGATATTGTCATTATTTTAGTTCTTGGTGGCGCTATCTTTTTTAATTGTCCGTGAATATCCTTTATGATATCTTCGTCCAGCCCATCAACCTTAGTGATAAGAACAATCTGTGGCTTACTACTTAAGTTGTGTCCATAATTCTTTAGTTCATTTTGAATAGTCTTATAATTTTTTGTAATATCATCACTGTAAGCCTCCACTAAATGTAAAATAACGCTAGTTCTTTCGATGTGACGCAAAAACTCGTCACCCAAACCCTTGCCATCACTAGCACCCTCTATCAATCCAGGTATGTCTGCTACCAAGAAACTTGACTCGCCATCTACGTCAACCACCCCAAGATTCGGTGTTAGGGTTGTAAACGGATAATTTGCTATTTCTGGCTTGGCATGGCTTATTCGTGATAATAATGTTGATTTTCCAGCATTTGGCAATCCAACAAGGCCAACATCAGCGATTAGTTTAAGTTCAAAGGTCAACTCTAGGTCTTCACCTGGTTCGCCCTTTTCTGCAACTCTAGGAACTTGCCGAACAGATGAGGAGAAATGAGCATTACCAAAACCACCCTTACCACCTTTGGCGATTATTACTTTCTGCTCTTCATCAACCAAATCTGCCAGTATTGTTCCGTCGTTTTTTGTGATTACAGTTCCAACAGGTAGTTGAACTACCAAATCTCGACCACTCTTGCCGTGTTTTTTTCTCTCAGACCCAGGATGACCATTTTCTGCAGTAATCTTCTTTTTGAAACGGTAAGTAGCTAGGGTGTCTTGATTTTTACTCCCCACTACCACTACACTACCACCATTTCCTCCGTCTCCACCGTCAGGACCGCCTTTGTCAACGTACTTTTCATGACGAAAACTAACCACACCATTACCGCCATCGCCCGCCTTAACCAATACTTTAACCTTATCTACAAACATAATATTATACTAATTATACAATATCTTTACGTTATTGCTAGTATATAAACCTGTAGTTCCCGAATTCACTAGGTGGAACCGTTCGATAGGTAACCCTACCCCATGTCGGATAGTTCATGTCAGAAACCAACATAGAGCCATCACCGTTAACTGCCTCTACATAGGCAACGTGTCCCAGTCCACCTATGTTGGCATGCCATAAAACAGCACCAGCTTGTGGAGTATTGCCCACCGCCATGCCAGCACCTTGTGCCCTAGAATACCATGTCCGTGCATGCCCTAGGTTAGTAGGAAGTGGGTGTCCAGCTTGTGCTCGACGATTAGCGGCGTGCCAAGTACAATACCCAAAATCATATCCGTTTGCGGCACCATAAACAGCAGTAAATCCAGATGCCCTACCGAATGCTGACGAGGATTGACCACCACTTCGAGCTGATACCGGAGCCGGTTTGCCATCTGGTAAAACTACTTTTTGTCCAGCACCCGGTAAACTACCTGATTCTAAGTCATTAAATGCAACAAACTTTGCCTTATCTACCCTAAACTTACTTACTAACCCATCTATGGTATCACCTGACTGAATAGTATAAACCAGGCCATTAACTGGCGAAATAGTAAGTTTTGTGCCCGCCTGAACATTGTCACCCGTAAGATTATTTGTCCATTTTATTGTGTCAGAAGTTATGCCAAATTTTTGAGCAATACTAGCCACCGTATCACCTTGCTGTACGGTATATTCATGAATATCCGCCCTAGATTTAAGTCCACTTGCGATGATTTGTGGCTGAGCAACCACAATATCATTCGCCGGTGTTACAGTAAGCTGGTCATTCATACTATCCGCCAAGTTAGCCACTGCAGTTTGCTCAGGCAAATCAGTTACACGCGCGACACTTAGCGCAATGTCTGCTGAAGATAATGTGTCTAGAGGGTTGGCAACAGCGTCTGATTTAGTGGTCA
The DNA here is from genome assembly GCA_023898625.1 of Candidatus Nomurabacteria bacterium. Taxonomy (NCBI): domain Bacteria; phylum Candidatus Nomuraibacteriota; species Candidatus Nomurabacteria bacterium. Next base: position 631,915 of record CP060231.1, on the reverse strand, counting down.
ATATCGCATTAGATATAGTAGTTCCAGAGGCAGAAGGTTTTTGGAGAACAAAAAACGATACTAGAGCAATTAATAAAACATTAGCAAATAACAAAGAGAATCCTATAGTCTTACGCTTGTTTTTTTTGTTCATCAATCGCTTGTATAGCTTTTGATTCTTGATATCTGATTGCAAACCATTTAAACGTGAGTTTGTGTCGCGTTCAATAGTTTGAGATTGCGTACTAATACTTACTCCTTAGGCTATGGCCTAAACATACAACAGGTTGATTTGTAACGATTCTTGAGAGTTCGACCACTCAAGTTATTGATAATTATCCTGTTGGATGGATGATGATTGTTCTTGTTGCATAACAATTACAAGCATTATCGTGTAACATTTTATCATATTTTGTGCTAGTAATTCAAGCAGTGTGCTCGTATGTATAATTGGCGCAAGTTTAGTTTATTGAACTATTAGTACAGTACTTTTTCAAGGTATAATACAGACTATGTTTCAAAAGTTTGTGCACTGGAATCAAGTTGCTTGCCAGAAATTCGATAATTTATTCGTACCCAAGTCTTGGAGAATAGATGGATTACTAGACTTTACGCACAACGTAGTTCCTGACTTGATTCGAAAAAACAGTCGCGTTTGTGATGTAGGCGCTGGCAAGCGTCCGTTTATCGGAACTGAGATCCCAAAACAATCACAGTATATAATCGGAATAGATATTGATAAGCACGAACTCGAACAAGCTCCACCAAATATTTATGACAAAACTATGGTTGCAGACATTGGAAGTAGTGATACAAAAACAAAAGGAATTAACGCAACTGTGGTTATTTGCGAAGCAGTACTTGAGCATGTAAAAAACAATGCCCAGGCCATCAAAAATATCTCAGAACTTACTGCAAATCAAGGAACAATCGCATTATTTATTCCATCACGATACGCATTATTTGCAATAATCAACAGATGGCTCCCAGAATCGATTAAACGAAAACTCCTTTTTAGTATTTTCCCCGGGACGGAACATGCTCAAGGGTTCCCGGCATATTACAATCAATGTACTCCAGATAAAATAACTCGCCTATTAGAATCTAACAATGTTACAGTTCAAAAAGTTATACCCTATTACCAGTGTACTTACTTTAGTTTTTTCTTACCGGCTCATGTAGCATGGCGTTTTTACCAATTAATTTCATACGGATTATTGCGATCTCAAGCATCAGAAAGTTTTACCATTATTGGTACAAAAAATTACAATGAAAACTAATAGTTTGTAGAGATTGACCAATGATTTACTAGTTTCAGCAGTTTGTTTTGCAGTGTTGCTGAACCAGCGCCTCGTGCTCTTCTAGTGTTTTTGAGAAATAAGTCACCTTATCATCACCCGATACAAAATACAACCAATCAGTCTGTGCAGGATTGGCGACAGCCTTTAATGATGCCTCAGATACATTGCTAATTGGACCAGGAGGTAATCCGGTATTCAAATATGTATTATATGCCGAGTTGTAATTCAGTATTTGCGAGCTAGTCATATTATTAATGTCTTCGCCGTTTAGTACCGCCCCATAGCTAGCTGTAGCGTCAGACTGTAATTTCATGCCCATCTTTATTCTCTTAAGAAAAACCTGCGCCACCTGTGCTCTATCCTCTGGTTTTGAAACCTCTCTTTCAACTATTGAGGCTAAAATGACCGCTTGGTGAGTTGTCAAACCTTGTTGATTAAATGCCTGCCTTAATTCTGGAGTTAACCTCTTTTGCATTTCATCTAACGAAGCATTGATTATCTGTTTTGCTGATGTGTTAGAGGTTCTTTCAAAAGATTCTGGATACAAGTAACCTTCTAGGCTCGCGTTTTTGGGTTTATCCACCAATGCAGGATGGTCAGTGTAATTCGAAGGATTCAAGGCTGACTCTGCATCATCTTTTGAGAATCCAGCATTGATTAACATTGTCTTGACTTGGTCGATTCTCGCACCAGGTAAAATTGTGACTAATTTACTCACTATTTTACCTTTGGTTAGTATTGAGACAATTTCTGGAACTCCATAGCTTGGACTAATCTCATAAGTGCCGGCCTTAATTGCTTCATCGGCGCCATTGTTTCGAACATATTGCTCAAAAACTTGCTTATTTCTAATAAGTTTGCGATCTTTAAGCAGTTTACTAATCTCTGGTAGTGTTGATCCTTCTTCGATTGTAACTTCAACTAAAGACTGTTGAGAACTAACAGGTTTGAGGTTTGTATCGTAGTATTTTCTAGCTACAATTATACCACCTACCAATAATATAGCTCCTGCGACCGCAAGGATAACTATTATTCTTAGCCAACGGTATCGATGTGATTTTCTGTACATTAATCTAGTTCTCCAACAAATAGTCTTCGAGTATTATCGATGCGGCATTTGAATCAATATCATGTTTTGTATAACTTTTACTATTTTTCGATAATCTTTCTTCTGCCTTAACTGAAGTTAGGGCCTCGTCTTGAAATCTAAATGGGATAGCTAGGTCAATCCCGTCCATAAAATCCTTAACATACTTTGTCTGTTGAGTATCTTGTCCTTCTAGCCCCCTTGGAAGCCCAACGACTATCAAACCAGCATTTTCCTTGCTAATTATATCCTCAAGCTTCTCTGGAAAGGTCTCATCATTTATGAGCGTAGTTAACGGCTCTGCAATCTTTGCGATGTTATTTGCCCGTGCGATACCAATTTTACGTTCACCGATATCCAACGCCAGAATTGTTGTACTCACTAATTATTTGCCTCTTCATACTTGATGGTTATCTTATTAGTATCTTTTGGAACAACGTTAACCCAAAATGGACTAAACTCTACTCTGGCATCCTTAACGCCATCAATCTGTTTTACTGCATCTTGTGCATCACCTCGTTTTTTACCGGCAATGTCCTTCTTGACTTGTTCCTCATTTATCTTTGGCCCCATAACCACCTGTGTTTGCATAGTAACTGTCATGTCACCATTGCTTTGGCGGGTCCCAACCCTGAACACAGCCTGGTCAACTCCATCTTCTTGAATTTGCATACTTTTACTATTTAGTTCATCTTGAACGCTATGCTCTACAAGCGCCTTTAGGTCATCATTTTTCACTCCGAGCATCGTATAAGTTCTTTCGGCTGTTACTGTCACTTCTGACGCTTCTTGGCCAACCTCAGGACTCACGGTAACCTTATCAGACTTGGTGGTAAAGGTATCAACCAATGCATAATAGCCAGATGACTCGAGTTGTTTTTTTAAGTTTTCTTTGACTTCTTGAGAGTTATCCGTTAATTTTTGTTTGGCTGAATCTACATCCTGCTGACTGACAACTTTGGCTACTTTTGATGACCCTCCAGTAAAGGCTGATGAATTTGAACCAGTAACAGAAGAGAATCCTGCAACTGTAAATGTCTTTCCGCTATCAATGTTATATTGCTCACCATTTGCTTGAGCAGTCACCACTACCGTAGAAACAAACTTACAGCCTCCACTAAAACTAGGTGTGGTTAGAGATGTTGAGCTGTTTGTAATATAGGTTAGGCTACCTGTACTTACGCCGGTACCAGCTGGAATAGTTGGAGGTAAACCAGAAACTGAACCACAAGATATCGATAAAGCAACGCTACCCGTTGCCTTTGCGCCTAGATCTTTTTGGCCGGTTGCCGGCGCCTTTTGGGTATCATTTTTGGACTCTTCTACTTCTTTTGCGGATAAAATTGCTTTATCTATATCGCTAGCTTGAGCTGAAGGTGAGGCTGTAAAATCTATAGAACTATTTGTTGTTGATGTTTCGGTAACAATAGTTAGGGTAGCCTTGGGGGCAATAAAGAATGCAAAATATGCTAAGGCTAACAATCCGCAAACAACTATCGCACCAATTATCACCCTTTTTCTAAATGAGTCAAAATTTGGAACTTTGTTTTTTTTGTCTTTTTTAGATTTTTTTGAAGTACTTGACTTGTTTTTAGATTTTTTTGACTCAGACGACTCTAGAGGAGATTCCGACTCAAAAACGGCTTCCTCGTCACCCGACAACTCACCAACCGTCTTTGATTGATCGATGACTTCTGGCTGAACATCTTCTGATTCAAGCAGTTCATCATCACTGGTTGGTCCTTCTGGTGCTGGTGGTATTTCTGGCTTAGATTGCAGGTTCTTTGCAACATAAACACCGACTGCACCAGCTAATGGCACCACACCTTGTTCAGAAGTAATCAAAACAATCCTCTTGCCAGCATCGTCAGACGCTCGTTTTAGTAACTTCATGTTTACAATACTCTGCAACACAACAGCTCTTTTTGGCAAAACAAGAGCCACGATTTTTGATTTACTGTTGGCAACCTTGTCAACAATAGAAGTTATCTCTTCGTCTACGTCAATATATATCGTATCTTTTTGATTTGCAGAACTCATCGTCAATTATTATACCTTAAGCATCCTATCAATTCTTGCTTTAATTGAATCTTGATCATTATTTCCTTGCTGAAGTGAGTCAATGCCAACTCTTACTAAACCCAATGCAGTAATATAGGTATGATCATTGACCTTGCCGGTACTATCTGTAATACCAACTACCTGATCAGGATTGATATGCTGAATAATTGGCTGTTTGGTGAAAGGTAGGTCTTTATACCACTTGGTTTTGCTGAGCCGTGCTGGAATCAACGATAAAGATGAACCACCACCACAAAGCAATACACGTTGAGGTAGATTGTCCACGTTATCAAATTCACTTAGTGCCAGCTCAACTCCGTGAGTCCAGACTCCAAGTGTTTTTACGAGCGCTTGTTGAACTTCTTTGGCCTTATCTCCAGAAGTTTGGTGTGTTGTTAGGCCTGTTTTTAATTCCTCAGCCTCCCCAAACTCTACACCAAGTTCACGCTCGACAGACCTCGTAAAGGCCCGACCGCCAATTCCAAACATCTTTGTTCCTTGAACTCCTCCGTCGTTTATTACAGCAATGTCTGTTGTGCCACCACCCACATCCATCAAGATGGCACTTTTATTGGAGCCGGTATCATCACCAATCACCGACCTAGCAACTGCAAAAGGTTCAGCGGCAACCGCCAGCAAATCAAGATCTAATTCTTGTGCTGTTCGTTCAAGTGCGCCAATGTGGACTAACGGAGCAAATGCGGTATATAACTGAACTACGACATCCCTACCTTGAAATCCAACAGGATTAGTTACTTTATAGCCATCAATTTCTATACTCACCAGAGCGCTATTTACTAAACGGATATCCACTTGCTTGCCACCTAATTCCCAGGCCAAACTATCGCGAGCTTTTTGCTCGGCACGTTCTTGAACTTTTTTTATTATTCGTTCAACTTCATCTATTGTTAGCTCTCTACTTGACTGATTTCGTCTATATCTGACAGTCGTGGTTGTCCCCTTTACTAGCTCACCAGCAATACCAATAACAACAGTCCTGGCGCTTAGCCCTGCTTGCTGTTCTGCTTGAGCAAGTGCCGTATCGCAATTGCCAACAACAGCAGATATATCTGCAATTGCCCCGGCCTGCATATCACCAAGTTGTTGATGTGCTCTTCCCATGCCAATTATCTCAGCTTGATTGTTTTCTACCTTAGCTATAAGAGCCTTTACATACTCTGTACCTATATCAAGCCCAACAACATAACGTTCTGGTTTACGTTTAGGCACGTTTTTATTAGACTTTGGTATTTTGGGAACCTTTATCTTCTTGAACTTATCAAGCATAAGTATAACCAGTATAACACTGTCCTGTCGTACTCTAAAACAACTTTTCCCTTAAGAGATAATTTCTCCGGTAATCATACCCTGTAGATCCTGGAGAGTTTTATCCTCATTAAAACGAATTGCAATATTACCAATATATGGTGCTTCTGCTTCCACTAGAAAACCCGCATCCCTAATAGCTTCTGTTGTACGCTCTATGGTATCTGTGGTTTCAGGAAAAACAACTATCTCACATGAGCTATTATTTTTGCCAACATAAATAGTACCTAAATGCATTATGTTCAGACCTACTACTTATCTTTTTTTATTAACATCTTTTGTTCATTATACACTCTATTTCGACAATAATACACGATCGTTCATTTTTTCAAGTTAGGGTATCAATTTTAAGGCTTCGTGTTTATGCTAAAATAAACAAATGGATCTACAACAACATCAAGAAGACATTAATAGCCGAACTCCTGAACCTCAACAACCGATGCCAACACCAGATACCCCTGGCTTAATACAAGAGGCGCAAACCTCAAATAAACATTCAAATAAAAAGCTGATAATTGCGATTGTGGTTGCTGTTGTGATGACAATAATTTTAGGTTCTATTGTTTTAATTGCCCTGATTATTGCTTCGAATCAAGTATCCCATATCGGGGGTAGTAAAGAATCGCCCCACTCCAGTGAGGTATCCTCAACAAAAATAACAAAGGTTAATCAAGGAGTTACAACTGTTGAGGTTACCCATCCTTCGACATGGACGGTTCTAGAAAAACCCAACGAATTTAATCTCCCTGATACCACCATAACTTCACCTAAAGGCAACAATTTATCAATTAAGGGCAATCTTGGTTATGGTGGTGATTGTACTCCGGATAATTATACTTTTACTTTAACTCAGAAAATCGCAACCTCTACGCCAGGACTATATTTTTCGGAATACACAACAACGGCACCTGATTATCCGGAATCCGGTATTGGAATAGATACTACCGACTTTAATATTGAAAACAAAGATGTTGGTTCAAGTGGTACGGATGTTTGTTCAAGCAAAATCGGGTACTATACTATGGTTGGCAAGTTAGGTGACTCAGAAAACGAACTTGATGTATCTATAATAAGCAAAAAAGCGAATCAGAGAGTTACTAGATATTCTGACATAAGTGATGACCCCGAATTTATCTCGATGATCAAATCTCTCAAAGTTACCGTAAATGAATAGTTGCTACTGGAGCACAGCTTTGATACGACGTACGCCAGCCGATGAAGACTCTTCTTTAGTAATCTTAAATCGCTTGTTTCCCTCGAACAATTGCAAGGTATGATCAACATGTGGGCCACCACAAATCTCAAAACTAAATGGCTTTTCTGCGCCGTCGGCAATCATTTTATAGACCTTCACCGTATCGCCATAACGATCACCAAACTGACCCAGAGCTCCCAGTTTGCCCGTCGCTTCGGCTGTTGGATACTCTGCCCAGGATACTTTTAAGTCTTTGGCTATCTGGTCATTGACAATTTGCTCCACAGCGTCCAACTGTTCTCTGGTTACCTTTTCTGGGTGACTAAAGTCGAATCGTAGACGCTCTTCGGTGATGTTGCTACCCCTCTGAATAACGTGGTCGCCGAGCACATCTCGCAGTGCTTGATACATCAGGTGCGTAGCGGTGTGGTACTTCTTATGTTGCAAAGTCTGACCACCTAAGCCACCCCTGAAAGTCCCCTTTGAAGCAGTCTGTGAACGTTCACGTTGTTCTTTCATTAGTTTATCAAACACTTCTCGCCAATTATCCGAAACACGAATGTCTTGTTTGAACGCTTCTTCTACACTAAGTTCTACTGGGAAGCCGTAAGTGTCATATAGGGTAAATATTTCTTTGCCGGTCAATCCACCTTCAGTCAGCTTATCAAATTCTCGAATGCCCTTGCGCAAAGTCTGACGAAACGCCTTTTCTTCGCGCACCAGTACATCAACAACTTCTTGTCGTTTCTCGGCCACTTCTGGATAGTCATCCTGGTATAAACTTGTTATAACTGGCACAATTTCTTGCAAAAAATTCTGCTCAATCCCCAGCTCAAAGGCAAAACGAACCGCTCTGCGCACCAAGCGTCGCATCACATAACCCTGCTCTTTGTTGCTAGGCTTTACACCATCAACCGCCAAGAATGTCGATGCGCGCAAATGATCGGCAATCACTCGCATGCTTGCGGTATGGCTCTCGTATGTCTTGCCACTAATTTCTTGTAACTTTTCGATGATTGGCCACATTATGCTTATCTTAAAAACATCTGGACTATCAATAGCTGCAGCTCCGATTCGCTCTAGTCCACCGCCAAAGTCGACATTTGGCTTAGCAAGTGGTTCAAACCCAACTTCTGTACGACGATACTGCATAAACACCTGATTGCCTATTTCCATAAACCGGCCAGAATCACTCGCAGGATGAGCCAATCCATACCCATCTGCATGATTTTGCTCACCAAAATCATAAAACACTTCACTGTCCGGACCGCATGGGTCACCGATCGGCGTCTTCGCCAAACCGCCACCACGACTCCACCAGTTTTCTCCATCATCGTAGAAAAAGATGCGCTCGCCTGGTTTAATGCCACGCTTGTCACCATCCGCCTGACTGCCAATTTCGACAATCTGTGCCTTTACGCCCTTGCCCTGAAAAAGCTCCTGCCAGATCTTTGCCGCTTCATCGTCCCTTGGGATTCCATCTTTTTCGCTACCAATAAAGCAAGTTACATATATCTTGGTAGGATCCAGGCCAACAACGTCAACCAAAAACTCAAAGAACCAACGAATTTGTTGCTCCTTGAAGTAATCACCCAAGCTCCAGTTGCCAAGCATTTCAAAAAAGGTGGTATGACGATTATCGCCAACATCATCGATGTCTTGAGCTCGCAGACAAGTCTGACTATTAACTAACCTAGTACCGCTCTGGTGAGATTCTCCCAATAGATATGGTATGAGTGGTTGCATTCCGCTACCAGTAAAAAGGGTGGTTGGGTCATTATACGGAACCAATAGCGCCCTAGGGATCTGAGCATGTTCACGATTTTTGAAAAATTCTAAATAAGCTTTTCGGATTTGTTGTGCATTCATAACCTGCCTATTATACCAGTAAACAGAGGCTATCTACTTCAGTTTTTCTTGGATATCTTCGGCAATATTCTGAACACCATCAGCAACGCCACTAACTGCCTGACCTGCACCTGAAGCAACATCTTTTGCAACATCACCAGCCCCACTAGCCACACTGCCCGCTACATCACCAACTGTGTTAGCAACATCGCCAACACCACCAGCTACTTTACCGGCAACATCTCCAGTTGTGCTTGCGACATCCCCAACAACTCCTGCCGTAGTCGAGCCAACATTCTTTGCCGTATCAACAACACCACCAGCAACATCTTTTGCTACATTACCAGCATTGTTTGCTATGTTCTTTCCGCTATCGATAGCATCACCCGCTACGTCTTGTGCCTGACCAACAACCGTATCAGCTGTATTTTTTGCTCCACCGAATAAGCCTTTTATTGAATCTATGATACCCATTTTCCCTCCAGAAATATTTACTTAATGAGTCTATGATATACTACTCTCAAAATAAATACTACATTAGCATTAATATATTATTCCACCACCCAGAACGATACCATCCTGATAAATTACTGCTGACTGTCCAGGAGTTACGGCACGAACTTCCTTATTTAAGGCCACCGAGAGTGAATTATTCGAACTATCATAATCTATTAATCCAGAGACTAGTGGTGCGCGATGACGAGTGCGAACCAATACATTAAGCTTGTCTGGGATACCGTTGATCCAGTGAACATTCGTTAACTTTAGCTTATCTTTCCATAGACGTCGATCGTTTAAGTCGGTAGTAACATAAACCTCATTCTTGTTCATATCTTTACCAACAACATAATAGGGTAGCCCGCCTCCGATATCTAATCCATGCCTCTGGCCTATGGTGTAATAAATCGCCCCATCATGTTCACCAACAATCTTACCTTCCTCATTGATTATATTACCTCTCTCAGATTTTACATACTGACCGAGAAATTCCTTAATGCCAACTTTACCAACAAAACAAATCCCCATACTTTCCTTTTTTTTAGCGGTTACTAATTTATGATTCTTAGCCAATTGCCTAACTTCATTTTTTGTAAGGTCACCTAATGGAAAGATGGTTTTTTGTAATGCGTCGGTGTTAACTCTGTATAGAAAATATGTCTGGTCTTTATTATCATCCTTTGCGATCATCAACTTGCCATTTTCAGTTTTTGCGTAGTGCCCGGTTGCAATCATGTCTGCGCCATCGGCTAGCGCAGTTTCTAGGAAAAGCTTAAACTTAACTTCTTGGTTGCACATAATGTCTGGGTTTGGTGTCCTACCAGCCTGGTATTCCGCTATCATATAATCGACAACCTTTTGTTTATACTGAGACTCGAAGTCGAATACCTTGAAATCTATACCAAGTTGCACTGCGATTCGCTTGGCGTCTTGAAAATCTTCCTTCCATGGACATTCAAAGCCTGGTAGATTTTTTGTCCAATTTTTCATATATACACCAACGACATTAAACCCCTGCTCTTTCAAAAGCATAGCCGATACGCTCGAGTCTACTCCACCACTCAAGCCAACATATACGGTAGTGTTGTTCTGATTCACGAATTATATTATAACAGAGGTGGTATTATCTATGAATAGTTCGCTCTTGAGTCTGATTTCTGAGTTTGTTTTGGGTGATTAGATAATTCTCGAATCAACAAATTATCATTTGACGTAAATCTATTATTCAAACTAAAATCGTAGCTTTTATGTTTTATTCTGATAATTGCTCCTCCAGAGAGTCTATTTTGCGTTGACCTTACCAATAAAGTCTGAGCATGTATATTTTGCCTAAACCATTTTGTAATACCGTCTAGTATCTTCGAGTTTGAACCAGATGGCAAAATTACACCTATCTCAGGAGCGTATTTATAAACTGCTCGTAAAAATCTAGCCATTTCAATCCTTTGTCCATGATTTAAGACATTTCTTTTGTTTGCTTCGGCAAACTTATCTAAATCATCGGTAGTTTTAGGCAGAGATAATTTACTGCCTGGTTGTCGATTACCTGCTTTATATAAAAAGTCTTCTATCTGAAGTAGCTCGGACAACAATCGATGAACTTCTGATTTTGACACAATAAAACTTGGCAATACTAATAGCTTTGGAGGCTGGTCATTAGACACGCCGAATGTCCTCCATAATATTTGCTTTTTGGGCATTTAAGCCATCCACGATTAATGCAACTTGTTGTTCTGTGGTCATTATGTCGCCAACAGCAGTTACAACATATTTCTTTACAATTTCAGAGATTTGAGTATCTAATTCTTTGATTCGCCTTTCCTTTTCGGAATTTATTTGACTGTTTAATTCTGCCTGGCTTTTTGCAACCGAATCAGATAACATTTGCCTGGTCTGTGAAACTGCTTCATGATGTTTGGCTAATTCTTGCTGGAGAGTCGCAAATATCTCACGCTTCATAAAATCTTCGAGTTGTGAAGCGCTCATTCTAATATCTTGTTGCAAAAACATAGCATTTTCGTGTATCAACTTTTCAAATTGTTGACGAGCACGTTGTCGTAACTCTTCACGAAAATCATCTGTAAAGGCTTGATTCACAGCCAAATTTACAGCTTCGGTAGCGTTAGTACGATGCGTTCCTGTGTTAGGCTGGTTAATTGAACTTAGTTTTATGGCGGTCCAAACAAAGGCAACCATGGTTGCAAGTAAAGTTCCGATAATCAGTAATAACTGCCAAAGTTCCACCCTGTATCAATCCACCTGTTTACGTATATCTATATAATAATGCTTGTTATGCTTGTTGGCAACTATCTTTCAGTGCTGATATGGCAAAATCTATATCATTTTTTGTTGTTGCACGACCCATAGTAAACCGCAGACTGCTTCGCGCTAGCTCATCACTTAAGCCAATTGCCTTTAGAACATGTGATGGTTCGTCTTTACTTGCACTACAGGCTGATCCAACCGCACACATAACCCCACGCTCATCGAGTTCCATCATTGCACGCTCGTTGTCAATGCCCGGAATAGTAACATGAATATTATTTGGAAGCCGTAATTTTTTACTACCATTAACGTGTAAATTTGGTAGAATTTCATCGAGCTTTCTGTAGAAATAATGTTGTAGCTCAGCCATTCTGCGAGACTCCTGGCTACGCATCTCAGTGGTAATTTTTAGTGCCGTAGCTAAGCCAACTATTCCTGGTACATTTTCTGTACCACTCCTCAAACCTCTTTCTTGACCACCCCCCTGTATTTGACCGATTATTTTAACTCCCGTCTTGATAAACAAAAAACCAGTCTGTTTAGGGCCATAAATCTTTCCACCATTAACGCTCATCAGGTCAATACCCAATCTACTAACATGGATATCTAGATAGTTTGTAGCTTGCGCAGAATCAGTATGTAAATAAAGAGGTAGCTCATTGTTGTTTTTACGGCGCTTAACCTTAATTTCTGCTATTAATTCGGCTATCAATTTTATGGGCTGAACAACGCCTATCTCATTATTAGCCTGCATTATGCTAACCAGAACCGTATCATCAGTAATAGCTGACCTTAGCGATTCTGGGTCAACAATACCAGATTCATCAACCGTTACTAAACTGTGTTTATATTTTTTAGCTGGCTCAATAACAGAATCGTGTTCTATTGAACTTACTACCAAGTTTTTGCCTGGAAAGCACTCCATCACACCACTGATAGCCAAATTATTCGCTTCTGTTGCTCCTGTAGTAAAAACTATCTCACTCTGTTTGGAACCGATAACTTTAGCAACATCTTCACGAGCTTGATTAATATCACGCCTAACATCCTTTGCAACTAAATATTGTGCCGAAGGATTATAAAACTTATCGGCTAAATATGGTTGCATTGCTTGTACTACTCGCTCATCAACTGGAGTAGTGGATGCGTAATCTAAATAAACAGTCACTTCTCTAATATACCGTAATTTTCTATGCGAAGGTGTAGATTTCTTGTCGAATCTTTTGGTAGTACAATCGTGCAGCGTTCAATAAACGCAAGGATTCTTGATCGCTTACTGGCTGATAATGGTTTCCGTTTTGTGATTTCAGTACACCTGTCGGCCGAATATCATATCTGGTTGTCATAACGTTACGGCTACCGTTTTTATCGGTCCACTCCTCATGCCAAACCCAAGTATGCTCATCTAAGCAAAAGAATTCTCGCCTACGACCTTCTGGTACTGGTCCGAAGACTGTTCCGCCAATGCTTGCCTCATGACGCATTAGGCCTCTATAAAGCTTTGCTTCACGAATAGGTTGTTTATTGGTAGAAATAGCATTTGAAATGGTATTTACTAAATTTCTAAGCGGCATCGGCAAATCCTCTTAACGCTTCATCAACTAGCCTACGCGCCCTATCTTCATCGGCTACACCATTTTCACTTGCTGACACTTCAGAAATATCTTGCTTTTTATCAAGTATGCTTGCAGGTTCAGCATAAGGACCGTCTACTTTAGGCGCTTGTTCTGGTTTAGTAATCGGCGTTTCCCTTAGTAAGGATGCTTGTTCAAGTGACGAAAGGGCATTTTCAATACGGCTCAGTGCTCTTTGAACTTGAGCAATCCGTTCCATCATTGGCCCAGGAATATTTTCACCGATAGTTGGCTGTAACTCATGCTTGTTATCTATATTCATCATAACTTAAATAGCTCTATGGCGTTGTGTGTAGAGTAATCTGCTAGACTCTTTAGATCTTCTTGGCGTAATTTCGCCAAAAACTGAGCCGTACTCACAACATGCACAGGCTGACAGATTGTACCACGAAATGGAACAGGGGTCAAGTAGGGAGAGTCAGTTTCAAGCAATAATTTATCTTTTGGTACTAATTTTGCTGATTCTAGCTGTTTATTATCTTTTGTAAATGTCATTATTCCGTTAAGGCCGATATATAGCCCCCTAGACAAACATTCTTCTAACACCTCAGGATCTGCTGTAAAACTATGAATTACTCCTCTTATCCCTTTATATTCATCAATTATCTCAAAAAAATCACTAAATGCTTCACGAACATGAAAGATGAAGGGTAAGTTCTTCTCTAACCCAAGCTCTACCTGGTAGCGCAACATTGAATTTTGATCTTCCTTTGATGAGTGTTGATAATAGTAGTCTAGACCAATTTCACCTATCGCCACAACCTTCTGCTCTCTTGATAAATTCCTTAGTTCTTGTAGTGATTTTGGGTTTTCGGTATAAAATTTTGCCTCGTGCGGATGAACACCAACACTTGCCCATATACTTTTATGCCTTGAAGCAAATTCTACACCCAGCTTACTATCATGCAATGTGCAACCTACGGCCAACATTCTGGTCACACCCTGATCAATTGCTGTTGTGACAACCTCATCAGCATCAAGTCCATAATCCGGAAAATGCACATGACAATGTGTATCAACAAACTCCATCTGTTTCTTTTCTCACCCCATCCCCACTATCACTGTTGTGCCTTCTCCTGGTTGGCTGGTGATGGTTAGGTTGGCGTTGTATTGTTCGGTAATTACTTTGCATAGGTAGAGGTCTAGTCCTAGTCCGGTATCAGTGAAGTGTTCTAGGCTATGGGCTGAGTTGAATGGGGTAAAGATATTGTTTAGTTGTTCTGGGGGTATGCCTTTGCCATGATCGGTAATAGTTATTTGGATAGGTAGGTTGGTATTGTTAGGGTTAGTGGTTACTGTGTTAGGTTTATTTATCTGGCTAGATTTGTTAGCTTTGTGGATAGATTGGGATAGTTCTATATTAGAGCCAGCAGTACTAGCTGAGATGGCGTTCTTGAGTGGAGCTGACAGTAGATGGGTTAGGGCATTAGCTTCTATGTTGACGTTTTGGTTGGGTTTGATGTTGTTGGTAGTTATAGTGATGTTCTGTTGGTCAGCTAGGGATCTGAGGTTAGTTAGGGTAGTAGATATAGTACTGCTTAGGTTGGTGTGGTATTGCAGTCCTGGGACATGCTTAGATAGGTTGCTGAGTTTTTCTAGTTGGGAGACTATGTCTTTTAGTTCATTGAGGCCTTGGTTGAAGTTACGGACTTTAGGATACTTAGCTAGGTCTTGGCTGACACCTTCTAGGATTATGATGTCATCGTTGAGCTTGTTGTAGGCATCAGCTATGAAGTTAGCTTGGCGAGCATTGAACTCTTGTTCTATTTCTTGTTCGGTTAGTAGAGCTTGTCTTTGGGACTGGAAGGAACGGTAGAAGTAGTAGCTGACACCTAAAGCTATAACACCAACGAAGCCTAGGATAAGTTGAGAAGCAATAGTAATAGCTGTAGGGGTATAGCGTTCAGCTTGAATGAAGATGATGTTGAGTAGTACTACTAAGGTAGAGATAACTACTACTGGGAGCCAGAAGAAAGGATGGGTTAGGAAGCTAAGTCCTTTTCTTTGTTCTAGGTTTCTGATGTTAGCTTGTTGTCTTCCGGTGAGGGATTGTCCTTCATCTAGTAGTTCATTGGCATGGTTAGTGAGACTCTTGATGGCTGACTTGGAGGCTACGATAGAGGCTTCTGGGATAGTTAGAGTGGTAGCTGTAGTGGCTAGGGTTGAGGTGAACACGGAAGCTGAACCAGACTGAGAGCTAGAGTTAGTATTAATAGGTATACTAATGCTATTAGGGGAGCTAGGAGTAGAACTGATGGAGCTGGTGGTACTAGCCTGATTGCTAGAGCTGTTTACGGAAGCTGAACTAGTCTGGGAGCTAGAGTTAGGGGTGTAGGTAGTGCCTGGATTACTGGTAGAGCTAGTAGTGTTACTTGGAGGAGTAGCGCTGGTATTAGTAGGAGGGTTGGTATTAGAGCCTGTAGAGTTATTGTTAGTACTTGAGTTATTGTTTGTGGTGTTGGTACTTGCTGTTGTGGTATTAGCAGTTGTGGTTGAAGTAGTACCCATAGCTAGTAGTTCTATGGTTCCTTGGATCTTAGTGATCGGTGTATTGATGTAGTGGGAGGTAATACGTAGGAAGGTAGCTCTAGCCGATAGTAGAGATTTGAAGCGAGTGATGAGAGCTTGGAGAGCTTGTCTTCTTTTGTTTTCTAGATAGCTAGAGTAGCCATAGAGGGCTGAGAGAGCTAGTAGAAGTATGAGTAGGCTGTATGGAATGGCTTTAGCTACGGGTTTAGGTATATTGTTAGCAGTATAGTTCACTAGAGATTGCATGAAGGAGCCTTTGACTACTTTAGATAGGGGAGCTGGTAGTGCCGTAGACTGAGGGTTGGAGTAGTACTGATTGTTGGATGAAGATGGAGGGGTGTCTGATTCTGTGGGAGTGGTGGGAGTTGAGGGAGTAGGTGGTTTGGTGGTACTAGGAGTCTTTGGAGGATTGGTTGGGGTTGTAGGGGTGGTTGGGGTTGTGGGAGTTGTAGGGGTGGTTGGAGGATTGCCGTTACCTGGGTTTTCTGGAGGGTTGGATGGATTACAGTTGGTTGAGCCTACAAAGTCTGGATAGTTAGTGCAGTTAGTTTTCCATATAGTAGAGAAGTTCCATTGATTCAATGGGGGATTGGTAGAATTGTTCTTGAAGTAGTTAGGTTGAGAACCATCGGTGTTGATGGGGTGACAGTCGGAATCTATAGTAGGTAAAAAGCTAGCTGTGTTCATGTCAATTGGCAGTCCAATACATTTATTAACTCCGGATTTAGTTTGGTCGTAATAGACATTAATCGTATTAGGCAACGGCCCAGTAGGATTACCAGTCATTGCCATTGAAACAAGGCTACGAATTGGTATGTTAGACTGCAAAGATCCAGCGAAAAAGGAATTATTAATAACCACGTCTGGCATGACATACATACCTACTAAAGCACTACTTGCAGAAAAATCAGATGGCCATGGCGAGCCAAACGACTCAGGAAGAATATTATTTGTCTCGATAATGTCAGTAGCACTGTATGAGTTATTTATATTAACATTCGTGTACATCCAACCTGCGATTCCAGCAGTAATTACTGGACCCCCGTTTGTAGCGATACTCCCTAATGAATAACTATCATTTATATTGCTGTAGTAACCTAGAGCCACTAATGGAGCAACAGCAGATCCATCGTCATAGTTCATGCCACTATTAATATCAACAGTAATACTAATGTTGGTAAACGACTCTCTAATAGAGCTATTAACTAAAAGTCCCGCTACACCTCCAACAAATAGATCAGCTCCTGTGTTTGAGCCATACCTACCCCATGAGTTCTGCTTTACTCCCGTATTTGAGTAGCGTGTTATGGAATTTCGCATTATATCAGAAACAACAATATCACCAGATGTATTAACTAAAATTCCATATGGTGCAAATACTTCTGTTTCTGTTCCAATATCAGAAATGTATGTGCCAGAATTTGTGAATTTGCGTATCTTTAGGTTACCACTATCAGTAATGTATATATCTCCTAGATTATCTATAGATAGACTTACTGGGGTATTGAATGATTCGTCTGCAAATGTATCGGTATTAAATTTCTGCAAAAAATTACCATTCGTATCGAATTTTTGAACACGATGATTATTAGATTCTAACGTATAGATGTTTCCGGTGCTATCTAAGACTAGTTTCGACAAATCATAGAACTGCCCATCTCCGGATCCTGATGATCCGAATTGGGAAATATAACTACCATTCGTATCGAACTTTTGAACACGACTGTTAACTCTGTCTGCAACTAAAATATTATTCATGGAGTCGACTGCAATATCGTTAAGTTCATAGAACTGCCCATCTCCGGATCCTGATGATCCGAATTGGGATTGAAAAATACCATTATTATCATATTTTCTTACGAATCTATTAGTCTGATCTGTTATATAGATAAATCCGCTGCTGTCTATAGCTATACTACTAGGTGTATAGGTAGCTGAGTTATCCTGAGCTTTAAACTGCATAATGTAATTACCGTTTGAGTCAAATTTCTGAACTCGCTTGTTTCCAACATCCAAAATATATACATTACCGCTGTTATCATTTGTGATATCTAGTGGCTGATCAAATCGTCCATCTAGAGTATATCCAGACAAGTTTACCGATCCTGTAACGGATGATTTTGTTATTTGTGTCGAGGAATCCGCTGTCCCAACTATACCTCCTAATTTGCCTACTGATTCTCCTGTGGCTTGCAAATTCTTGACCTCTACATTCGATATTGTCGACGATAGGGCATATGTCACCACTACACCCCCTGTGGGTAGAGTTATAGTGAAAGCCTCTTTGGCTCCGATTTTCCTATTGAAGTTATTCAAGGTGACATTACTGATTGATGCGCCATTTATTTGCGCAAACATACCTCCAACCGTCAAGTACTCAGTATCTTGATATATGTTATTTATCGTATGGCCTTGTCCGTCGAAATCACCACTAAATACCATAGCCAAAAAGCCTGATGGAATATTTGCTTCTGGGTCTATTCCCTCCCAGTACCAGTTTGATGTCTCTGTACAATCTATATCGTTATCTAGTAAGTATCTTCCGTAGGGATCTCCTGTAACATAGGTAATGGGATTTACATACAAACTCTGCAACTCCTGACAATCTGTAATATGATAGGTTTGTTGAGCTAAGGTAGATATTGTTAGGGTGTCTGACCAATCGCTTTCGTCGTTTGATGAGTCTACAGCTTTTACTCTAATGTCGTAGGAGGTTGATGCTTCTAGGCCAGTTATTTCTAGAAATGAGCCAGAGATGGTGTTGTTAGTGTATTCTGTCCAGGTAGAAGAACTTGTTAGCTTGTACTCTAGTTTGTAGTGATTTGCTCCTGTTACGTCATCCCAGTCTACTTCTATTGATTTAGTATGAGGAGTGCCTACTAGATTTTGAGGGGGTTGGATAGAACAATCCTTCCCTGCATCGTTTATTGTCCAGGTATAGTTATCTATAATACTTTGTCTTTGGGTTTCTGAGTTACAGTATTTGCTGGTACCAGCATCAAAGACAACACTACTCTCTAAGTTCTGTGCCGACCAAGATATTAGAGTGGCGTCGTAGTTGGCGGTGGAGAGACCAGATGGGTTGGGTACGTAAGATTGTTCGTCAACGGGGTAGCCAAGAATAATTGACATCTGACCCCAGAAAGCGTCTTTGGTTGGTTGATCCCATTGATCATAAGGTAAGCCATAGCCCTGTTCATGGTCAGACCGAGCTGAAGCAACATAATCTCCAAACATACCAAACATACTAGCCACGTTACTTACATCCCAACTATTCAGTGGCTGATTAAAGTCTGTAGCACTAGAAAACATACCGTCCATTACTGAAACATTGCTAACATTCCAGTTTGCTAATGACTGGTTGAATAAACCTGTATTACTAAACATACCCGTCATATCCATAACATTACTTACATCCCAACTATTCAGTGGCTGATCAAAAACCACTGCATTTGCGAACATAGCTGACATATCAGTTACGTTACTGACATCCCAGCTGTCAAGTGGCTGATTGAAGGAGTCTGTATTTGCAAACATCGCTGTCATATCGGTTACATTACTTACATCCCAGCTGTCAAGTGGCTGATTGAAGGAGTCTGTATTTGCAAACATAACATTCATATACATAACATTACTGGTATCCCAGCTATAAAGTGGTTGATTAAATGAAGAAGCACCTGCAAATGTAGCTTTCATGATAGTTACGTTACTGACATCCCAGCTATTCAGTGGCTGATTAAAGCTAGTAGCTAGAGAGAAGGTGTCATCCATATTTGTTACATTACTAACATCCCAATTATTTATGTTGGTGTTGAATCCCGTTGCTCTACTGAACATACCTCTTATGCTCGTAACTTGACTTAAATCAGGGATATCTGTTGCGGTAAAAACAGTAATATTAATAGCGCTATTAAACATGTCACTCATATCCAGCCATTCAATATCACCCCACTGCTTGACATCAATAATCTTTGCTTGATCATTGTTATCGACATTGCCGTACCAATGAGGGAAAGTCCCAGTAATAGCAATATCATATTCACCGGGTGAACCATATGTGCAAGTTACATCATCTGTCTGATTGGTATATTCAGGCGTGCCATCATTGTTACAATCTACATCGTAGTTAAGTGTATTACCATCAGCTAAGATTAGAAACTGATTGTTGCTAGTATAGCCGGGGTTATCAGTCTTAACCCGTATGATGAATGGGCGTTGTGGTGGTCCACAATACTTTCCACCATCGTTAATTGTCCATGAAAAGTTAGTGATGATACTCTGACGCTGAGCCTCGCTAGTACAGTACTTACTGGTGCCAGCGTCAAAGACAACACTACTCTCTAGGTTCTGTGCTGACCAAGATATTAGGGTGGCGTCGTAGTTGGCGGTAGAGAGACCTGAGGGGTCTGGGGTATAGGAAGATTCATCAATGGCGTAGCCAAAAATTGATGACATCATATTCCAAAAATTATCTTTAGTTGGCTGATCCCACTGTTCATAAGATAGGCTATATATTTGTTCAAAAAATGCCTTCCTTGTTTCAATGAAATCGCCGAATAAGCCTTTCAGGCTTAACGTATCACTCACATCCCAATCAGCTAAAGACTGGTCGAATGAAGTGGCATTTATGAAAAGTGCATCTATATTTGCACCACTACTTATACTCCAATTATTAAGTGGTTGATTGAAGGAAGTAGCATAGCCAAACATGCCCTGAAGATTAGTGACACTGCCTACATCCCAGCTATTTAATGGTTGATTAAATAATGTCGCATCAAAAAACATTAGCATCATATTGTTGGTATTACTAACATCCCAGCCATTCAGGGGTTGATTAAAGGAAGTGGCGTGCTGAAACATTCTACTCATATTCACTACACTACTAACATCCCAGCTATTTAATGTCTGATTGAAAGCAATGGCATCCTGGAACATACTTTCCATAGTTGTAACATTACTAACATCCCAGCTATTCAATGGCTGGTTGAAGGATATGGCACCAAAAAACATAAATCGTGCATCCAATAGACTACCTACATTCCAGCTGTCCAATGACTGGTTAAATGATATTGCATCAAGAAATATGGAGTGCAGATCATAAACGTTACCCACATTCCAACTATTTAGCGGTTGGTTAAATGATGTAGCACCACTAAATAATCCAGCCATATTTTCAACATTACTAACATCCCAGCTATTAATATTTGAATTGAACGATGCCGCACCATTAAACATCCAACTCATGTCAGTTACGCTAGATAAGCCCGGGGCGTCTGTTGCCGACATAGTCATATTCGAAGCTTCATAAAACATATATGCCATATCTTGCCAATCTATATCACCCCATTGCTTAACATCGATAATCTTTAATTGTTCAAGCCCCATACCTCCATTCCAATAAGGGAATATTCCAGATATAGCAACATCATATTGGCCAGTTGAGCCATAAGTACAGGTTACATCACCTGTTTGGTTAGTATATTCAGGCGTACCATCGTTATTGCAGTCAACATTGTAATTGTAGATATAGTTACTATCGGTTGGAATAAGGAATTGATTATTACTAGTAGTGCCTGGATTATCGGTCTTAACCTGAATGATAAATGGACGTGGGGGTGATCCGCAATCCTTGCCAGCATCATTAATTGTCCATGAAAAATTAGTGATGATACTCTGACGCTGAGCCTCAGAATTACAATATTTACTGGTGCCGGCATCAAAAGTTACATTATTTTGTAGAGCTTGAGAGCTCCAAGAGGCTAAAGTTGCATCATAATTTGTTACCGATAAACCTAACGCAGAGGCAAACATCTGTGACATATCGGTGACATTACTAACATTCCAGTTGGCTAATGAATGATCGAAGCTTGCCGATAAAAAAAACATACTTGTCATGTTTGTCACATTACTAACGTTCCAACTATTTAGAGGCTGATTATAGGTCGCTGTATTTGTAAACATATAGCTCATGTCTGTTACATTATTAACGTTCCAACTATTTAGAGGCTGATTGAACGAACCTGCATTTGCAAAAAGCCTTGTCATATTTGTAACATTACTAGTATTCCAACTACTTAGAGGCTGATTAAACGAGGTTGCGCTCAGTAACAAACGCTCCATGTTTGTTACATTGCCGACGTTCCAGTTGCCCAAAGGCTGATTGAACGAACTTGCATTTGCAAACATATAGCCCATATTCGTCACATTACCGACATCCCAGCTCCCTAAAGGTTGATTAAATTTGTTAGCGTTTAAGAAAGTATTGTACATATCTGTTACATGACTAACATCCCAATGATTAATATTGGAATTGAAGTTCCATGCAAAATTAAACATTGACCCCATGTTATTTACGTTACTCATATCTGGCGCATCAATAGCAGAAATTTGTATATTTTCGGCACTAGCAAATGTCTGATACATAGATGTCCATTGGTTTGTACCCCATTGTTTGACGTCAACTATCTTCTTCTCTCCCCACACGTTAAATTGTGGAAATGAACCCGTTATCTTAACCGTGTATGTTCCATCTACTGCATAAGTATGTGACGAATCAGTAACCTGCCCAACACTAGTATTGCCATCACCCCAATCAACACTATAGTTATAGCCTCCCCCCATTGTCTGAAAAGTTATCGAACTTGTATCATCTGGCTTCGTCGTATCCCAGGTTGTTACAAACTCATTCGGCGCCCATGTAACGTCGTAGGTTACGCTATTGTCGGTGCTGGTACTAGCTTGATTAGTGCCAGAGGCTCCGTTTTGGGCAGTGACGAGTTCTTGAGCGATGGTAGGCTGGATAGTGCCAGCTGATGTCGCTTGGATTCTGACTTCATAGGTGGTTTTGTTGAAGGTTCCAGCTTCGGTAATGGATTGGATTTGTTGTCCTGGTGCGGTACCACCTAGAGTAATGTCTGTGTTGGTGAAAGTGCTACTGTCTATGGCTTCATTGAATACTACAGTGAATACTGATGTATAAGAAGGATTAGGGTCTGTTGTACCTGTTTTTTGATTGATGGTTACTGTGAGGGTTCCGGGATCTGCTTTACTGAGTGTGCCTATATAAGCTAGTACTGGTATGGTAAGTATGATGAGAAATAGATAGAAGGAAGCCCAGAAAGGTAGTGGTAGTTTGGATAGTAGGGCTTTGGGGTTTAGTTTCATATTAATGAATGATTTGGTATTTATCTAAATTAGTTGTTACTTTAGGTATTACTAATTTGTTGGTTGTTGAGATAGGGTGTTTTGTGACTTAGATCTTAGACTTGTGGTCGTATAGCTTATTGATACTTAGCCTATACTATGTGACTAATACTACCCTTACTTAGGTAGAATAGGTAAATACAGGATTTGATATAAGTCTGTTACT
Source organism: Candidatus Nomurabacteria bacterium (assembly GCA_023898625.1). Taxonomy (NCBI): domain Bacteria; phylum Candidatus Nomuraibacteriota; species Candidatus Nomurabacteria bacterium. Next base: position 608,823 of record CP060231.1, on the reverse strand, counting down.
AACTATGACTTGTTGGTACCACTCAACTACTTAATGTACTGAGTAATATTGTACTGGTTATGGTTGGGGAATGGAAGGGGGAAATAAATATTACTGCGTGGTTCTTGGGAACAAAGTACCTTCGATTGGCCTTATTACACCTTCAGCAAAAACATGCCTAATCTTCACTGCAGTTGATGGCATAAAAGGCTCAAGCAAATCTGCGATTTGTAATAGATACGCAACTTGGTATGCTAACACACTACGTAATTGCTGTTTGTCTTTAGTTTTTGCTATTTCCCAAGGCTTTTGTTCTTCAATATATTGATTCAAGCTCCTTACACGCTCCCAAACATCTTCTAATGCCTTGTCGAAGCGACAATCATTCAAGAACTGCTGATACTGGCCGATATCGTGTTCTGTCTCTGGGATATCTCCAAGAACTCCGTCTTCGTAACGATTTATCATAGACGCAGTGCGTTGCACGGCGTTACCAAGCTCGTTGGCAAGCTCACTATTATAAACCTCGTCAAGCCGTGTCCATGAAAAGTCACCGTCATCGTAACTTGGGATATGTCTCATAAAGAAATACCTAAACACATCTGGATCATATTTAGACAAAATATCAGCTGGGGAAACGACATTACCAAGAGATTTGCTCATCTTGACGCCACCCTCTGCATTAATAAAACCATGTACATACAAAGTCTTTGGTAAGGGCAGACCAAGCGCTAGCAACATCCCAGGCCACATGGCCCCGTGATGCCGAATAATATCTTTACCAATAACTTGCACGTTCGCTGGCCAATATTCTTTAAAATCTTTGCTTTCAGGATACCCCAAAGCCGTAATGTAGTTAAGGAGTGCCTCAAACCATACATACATAACTTGACTATCATCACCTGGCACAGGAATACCCCAAGAAATCTTATCTTTTGGTCTTGAAATACTTATATCTTCTAACCCCGAGCTAATTACATGCAATATTTCGTTTCGCCTCGTTTTAGGCGTAACACGAAACTCCTTAGAAACAATTGCTTCACGAATTTGATTAGCATATTTTGATAAATTAAAGAAATAATTATCCTCCTTAAGTCGCTCGTAAGGTCGATTATGGTCAGGACAAATATTGTTGTTTTCTTTGACCTTAGCATCTGGCACAAATGTTTCACATCCGATACAGTACCACCCCTCGTAGCTCCCTTTGTAAATATCATCTTTTAGTTCATTCCAAATTATCTGTGCGCGTTGAATATGACCTTCATCAGTTGTGCGAATAAACCTATCATTGCTAATATTGAGCATTTTTTGTAGTTCACGAAACTTGGCGCTATTTTCGTCTACCAACTGCTGTGGAGTAATGCCCAGATCGTTAGCCTTCTCTGCTATTTTACTCCCGTGTTCATCTGTGCCAGTGACAAATAGTGTTGGAGTTTTTTGGAGTCTTGCGTGCCTGGCCAAAACATCTGCATACAAAAACTCTAGAGCATGGCCTAAATGTGGTTCACCATTAACGTATGGTATTGATGTTGTTACGTAGTAGTTCATTTTTACCTCGAAATATTATTCTTGATTCGATGCGCAAAAACATCATTTTATATTTCTTGATATTTGCACACCGCAAGTTATTAATAATTATACTAATCTTATCATTAATTGAGTATTCTACGCCCATTAGGGCATGATTAAATACTGTAACCGACTTTTATTTAGGCTCTTCATTACGCTTATGCTTAGCTTTCCGTTTAAGTAACTGTATATTATTATAGCAGTATCCATCTGGGTCATTCTTGCATTCTTTCTCGCTACGATATGTCTTAAGCTCGGTGTTAATAATAGAATTGTGTGCGATGCCTCTCCTGTCTAAAACGGTCAGCTCTGGTTGTCTTTGCCACGTAAATAAGGCTTCTATCCTTGGAATCGAGTATTTAATTTCTAGCTTTTCAATAAATTTCGCGACTGTTCTGCCGGTAGTTCCAACATCTTCAATAACTAAAGCGAACTCTGGCCCTAGCCTTCGAAGCAACACCCTGCCGGCATATGTTGGAACAACGTGACCAAAACGGTTCTTTTCAGTATCGATAAGCTCGACATCTGCTTCTAGTACCCCTACTGTATCTCTGGCTATTCGATTTGCGCTATTTGCCATACCGATAATTACATCTGGTAGTGGGTCATATAACTCACTAATAGTCTGTGCTTCAGTTTCGATTAAATATCTATAAGTATCGCTCTCTTGCGGTATCTCTTTCAAAGCTAGCTTGCGTCCATGTCCGCCACCCGCCAGCTCATGATGAACATCCTCACCGTCCATCACTCCGGGTTCATTAATTATCATCTGTTCCAATATTCGTGCACGCTCAATCATCGAAAGATGTATTATATCTTAATTCCACTTACTTGCAAGATGCCATAAATTACATTGCAAACATTGGTAACTTTTTAGCTTCACACCATGCTTCTTCTCAGCTAAAAGAATCGAGGCATTTGCCTCTGATTGGGTTATGTAAACTGCTTTTTCTTTACAAGATAGCTTACTTTTCATCAATATAATCCTGGCATAATCGTTCAAAAACTGCATTTGTCCAGCCAAATCCTGTTTGACTAGGATAGACGCCTTTAGCTGGAGGCTTTGATGGATCAACCACATTGTATTTTTCAAGGAAAACGCCATGCTTATTAAACCAGTCAAGATTAGTTTTAAGCCATTTTAGTGCAATTCGCTTTGCTTCATCATGAAATCCATATTTTTCAAGCCCACGAATCACAATTAACTGCAATGGAGCCCAACCATTTGGGTGAGCCCATTGTGTTGGAATTGTGCCTGGAATAATTTGGTTAATTGGTACGACTTGAGAATCTGTTGTTGCAAGTCCGCCTTTTTCTTCAAACTTCTTTAGCGACCTTACTAGCTTGAGTGCTTTTTTATCGTCTACCATACCTGCCCACAACGGGAAATAACTAGCCAACGAACTCACACTACCTCGTTTTTCTTTCTTGAAATCATAGTCAAAATAAAGCCCCTTAAGATCACTCCACATCAAGCTATCCATAGTATTTTTTCTGATCTGTGCTCGTTTTTCCCAGGTTTTTGCCTCATGATTATCACCATTTAGTCTTGCCACCATTGCAAAGTCTGTTTCGTACTTATACAACAAACTATTGAGGTCTACCGGCAAATAATGTAGCGCCTTGCGCCCAAAACGAGGAGTCATATCCCAGCCACTTTCAGCTTCAGCTAGATCATTTAGATAATTAATATCGTAGTACCTGCTCAAGCCACCGTAAACTAAACGTTCGTTGGGTTTGGTTGTGCCCATCCAAACCACTTCGTATTCTTGCTTTGCGCAATCCATACGTTCATTCAACCAACGGAGATTATGGTTATAAGCATTATATACATCTAAAATATAACTTGTTAAAAAAGGTGGTTGCGAACGCCCCATTAGATAAGTTCTTGAGGCGTTAGGAATTATCTTAAATCTTTTTTGCATGCTTAGTAGATTCTCGAGTATTCCTTCAACCAAAGCTTGATTTTCTAAGTTTAGCATCCCCTGCACCATAAAGTAGCTATCCCAATAATACATCTCGTTAAAGTCAAAAGCATGACCCTCTTCGTAAGCTGGCACTAAGTATGGCCTTGGCAGACCCAACAATGTTTCATCATCTTTAGGGTGAAATCGTTCCAACTTCTTCCAGTAGTTTTTTATATACTGCCGGGCTTCATCAACATCACCAGCATTAAGCTCAACGGGTGTTGACCCAAATAAAGACCTTACAACCAGTTTTGATTTTTGAATCATACTAGTTCAAGTTTATTCTCTATTATTCGGTGTTTCAAGTTTAAATGATTTTCTGCGACTGTTGCTTAACAATACCAAAAGCTCTGTCGCCATTGCACAAGGTTAACATCTTATGTTATTCTTATGCTTGTAAATAGTAGTAACTTAAGAAGGAATGGGAATTGAAGTCGTTAATGCAAAAGTTTAGTGTTTTTATGTTTGGTTGTTATAAAGATAACAAAACAATTGAGGGTATTAATAAGTTTATGGCTTATCTAAAGCCTGCTTCTGTTTCTGCATCATTAATAGCTATTGGTTTAGTGTTAGCTTTATCTACTACATTAGCCTTAATACCTGCTAATAAAGCCTATGCTATAACTCCTCCGGATAGTTGTTTTGACTTTAATGCCGGCACTAATACTATTACAGGTTACTACGAGCACGAAAACAACAATCCAGGCGACCCAGCTTGCCCTAAGGCTGTAGATATACCTAGTGCTATTGGTGGTGTAGCGGTGAATGTGATAGGAGATTCTGCTTTTGAACACAAAGACCTCACCAATGTGACTATACCAGGAAGTGTTACAAACATTGGAAATGGAGCGTTTCGTGACAACAAGATATCCACACTAGATTTAGGCAGTGTTACCAATATTGGCGAAAGTGCTTTTTATGACAATGAGCTCACTAATGTTGTTATACCGAGTACTGTATCGGTGATTAGCAACCATGTATTCCAGAACAATCAACTTAGCAGTGTAACTATTCCTAGCTCGGTTACTACTATCGGCGACTCTGCTTTTTCTGAGAACCAACTAACTAGCGTAACTATTCCTAGCTCGGTTACTACTATCGGCGATTATGCGTTCATGACCAATCAGCTTACGAATATAACTATCCCTAATTCAGTAACATCCATAGGTATTTACGCTTTTAATGATAATCATCTGAGTGAAATCAATATACCTAACTCAGTTGTGTCCATTAATATCTTGGCTATCGGTGGCCAAACCATCCCTGGAACTCCTTCATATAAAGATTTTGTGGATTCTGGGTATTACCCATCAGTTTTTCAAGCTATGTTAGATGGGACTAAGACTTGTAGCGTTTATATCAACCCTAGCCAGGCTACAACTTTAGGACTGGCTGATCTAGCAATGACAGAGGCAGACTTTGGCATGCCAGATTCTAATGGCAATGGTGATACTAGCGATATTCTTCTTATGACTCTCATCAACCCCTCCCGTGCTGTAGTTAAGTATCAGGATGGGTCTGGTAATGATTTATTGCCATCATCTACTATCACTGGTTATGACACTGGTTCTAGTACTACACTAACTAACTATCTACTCAAGGATAATCCTTCTAAAGATATTAATGCTTACTACAAGGTAGGAGATACAGTAGATTTGCCTTCTGCTCCTAATATCTCTGGCTATAGTCTAGTATCTACTCCTCCTACTACTCTAGCCTTATCTACTACTGGAGCTAATGAGATTATCTATACCTATAAAACAGGGGGTAGTAACTCTATACCTAATGCAGAAGATAGTAAGACTGTAGTTCTAGATCTTCCGACTAGTACTACACTATCTAACTTTGTGGCTGTTAAAGAATCATCACTAGCAGTTCAAGACTCTGGCTATAATTATCCATTAGGCTTAATAGACTTTAGCTTTAGTACATCTACTACAGACAACACAGTGTCGTTACTATTTGTTACCGACTTAAAACCAAATCAGGTAATAGCTAAAAAGTATGATCCTAGCACTAAGGGCTATACTACATTAGACAATGCTACTATTACTGAAACTACTCATAATAACCAGCATGCTCTACTACTAACCTATACCATTACTGACAATGGTGACTTAGACTTAGATAAAACAACTGGCATCATCAAAGACCCTGTAGGCTTAGCTACGTTAGCTGTGGGGAGTCCGAATACGGGGGTGAGGTAAAATAAGATAAAGACAAACTATATTTAGGAGGACTGTCCTCCTAAAGTGGGAAAATATGGTGTAGTAAGCAAATAAAGCTCAAGCGTCTTGTAAATTTGATACTTTATTAGTATAATATAGTTTACGGGGCTGAATTTTAAGCTCGACGTCGGACTTTATCGGTTAGATTAGCAGGTCGCTTATCAGCGTGAGGCCTGTCGCACAGTAAAGCTTGTATCAAGATTCGATATTATTAAGCGAAAGTTATCGAAAAATACAAAATGTAACCCAGGCTACGTTGAGTACTTAAGGATAATTTACAACCAATAAAAATCGGATCACAGATAAGAATTTACTGTGTGGCCGGTCTCTAATAGGTACATTTTTTTAGATGCAAATAAAGTATCTGAAGCAAAGGTTGCTGTTGCAAACTTGTTTGCACGTAGCTTTGCACCAGCTGTAGCTTAATTTCTACAGCCGTACATCGTTTGACGTCAGATAAAACCAATGTACGTCATATTTCTGGCTGGGTTTTTGGCTCTACCCTAGCTAAAGGCTAAGATATTCATGGGTTGCGTGAATTTGTTATTTTGTCTGTTTACAGGCAGATCCACAAAGATAATCACTAAACAGACTAAGCCTGTAGATGACTAATCAAGATAAACCAACGGACGCGGGGGCAGTACCCGCCAGCTCCACCAATCAAGACCAAACCACAAATAATGTGGTTTTTTTGATTTATCTGAAGGCTATGCTAATATACAAATATTAAAAGGATACAATGATGTCAAAAATAAAAAACAAACAAAATAAAAAAAGTACTCTAGTTAATAAGGTATCAAAACAATCTAAATTATTAGTCATCGTTTTTGTTGCAATTGCTGGTCTACTGGCCGTAACTAGCTCATATGCAAACTCTAAAAAGAGTGACTACACCTTAAAGACGCCAGTAGAGCAAACAACCATCAGCTTAACTAAGGAAAAGCCATTAATTATTTCGAAAAATCCTAATGGTAAAATATCATACGAATCAAGAGGTAAATCTATTGACGTGGCAGTTAGTGGCACCGTTTATTGTACCCCCGAGAATGATGGACCAGTCAAAATGATTACACTAACTCAAGACCAACTACTTAGCACTGAAAAGCAAATAGAAGCAATACAGCCAGCAAGTGATACCACAAAACAAGATGATATTAAATCTAGTATTGGAAATTCTAAACAATTACAACTATCAAGTAGCTCAACTGTAGCTCCCGTAGAAACAAACGCCGTAAATCCTTCAAAAAGCATGGTCAGGACAGAGCAACTACTTGACTCAATTTGTCAAAAAGCAAATACAACTATACCAAGTCAAGATTTACCGGCTTTTATCCCCGATACCGCAACATTACCAAAACGAAAAAAACGATCATCATTGTTTAATAACGTGTTCTCGTCAATAATCACACCTAAAACATATGCTGCAGATACCCCTGCACCATTGACGACACCACCTCCGGCACTAAACACTAATGCAGAAAATGACCAACTCAGTAGAATAAATTATGTCAGACAGCAAAACTCTCGACCTCTTTTAAGCAAATCAGAATGTTTAACAAAAGCTGCACGTACCTGGTCTTTAAATATGGCGACTGTCGACAGACTATATCACAGCCCATTAGCCCAAACAGTCGAAAAAGAATGTGGCGCAAATTGGTGGGCAAAACTCGGTGAAAACGTTGGATTCGGTGGAGACTCTATGACAATATTTAATGCCTACATGAATAGTCCACACCACAAAGACAATATCCTTGATCCAGCCTTCCAAAGAGTTGGAGTTGGGGCATACACATATAAACACCCAACCAAACCAAATACATTTGTTTGGACAACTCAGTTATTTGCTCGGTGCATGGGTTCGTGCGCTAACAAATAGCTCAAGACCTCTAATTACAACTAATTCGTACTACTGATATATACACATTTTAGCCTGTCTGATATATTAATATAACCAAACTATTCATTCAGGTTGTTATGGCAAGTGATAAAGAAAAGTATAAAAAATGCCTACAAAAGTGGGATCTGCTTCAAGAAGAAGATCTATTGAGCGTACCTGAGCATATCGGCAAAGTGGCTATATTCTGCTCCTATGCAGTTATTGACCTTATTGGGGAGCGTACCTACAAGCGCGGACATAAGGATGTCACTAACTTTCGCAAAGAAGCCTTTGCGATAGCCGATAGACTTCATGAAGTTGGAAAGCAATCTGAAGTTATTCTGAATGCTAACGATATTGATTTTAGTACCGTGCTACGAGATGAACACTTTAGCGATATAGTAACTATTGGGCATGGCAATTTGAGCACTCTCATAATTAATGATGATTCTGGTACTGATCTTGCACTAGATTGGTTTGATCTTTCAACCTTTACAGATCATCTTAAAACAGGGGATTTTGTTCAGCGACAATGTGGGACTTTTGGTAGAGATTTATCTATTCCACTTGGAATGTTCTGTATGAGCAAACATTGTGATGTTATTGCATCCACCGGATCAGCTTTTGAACCAAAAGGATTAGATCATCCTGCTAATAATTTACTAGATTACGTAACTACAGAAGCTAGGCTTGACTATAAGTCGGCAAAGGCAACATTTTGCTATTAATTACCTTTTATGCGAACACGCTTTGTAATTAATCCATCTAGCAACAAATGACTAAAATAGCCAACTACCGCCGATAGATAAAAAGCTATGCCGATCAATAATTTATTTGGCTGATACAAATAAGGAACTATCAAAATTGGCAATGGCACCACAATCATAGCCCACTTCTTGTGTGTCCAACCTCTGTGTTTTGCGAGAATTGGCGTCATGGCTATTAACCCAAGATAAGCCGAGACCTCGAATCTTCCATATATAATAAGTATAACGTTCAAAATAAAGGCAAAACCAAAAAATATATCTTGTGCTTTTGAATTTGTATCAATATCCGGCCACAATCCAAATAAGATTGCCGTTACAAACAATCCCGACACCCACTGCCAGTTTGCAAGCATATCTTGCACACCTGTTAGCCATGTAAATGGCAACAAGGTCAGCACAACTAATACCAACGCCAAACATATTACTGCACCTGATAT